>NZ_JBIMJM010000001.1:0-135184 GCF_043674115.1 Streptococcus sp. A34
TTCTGTTGATGTTATGCAGTTTTCTCAAAGTAACTTCTGAAAGAAAGAGAACTAGAACTTACTTTGAGAATTTACCATTTTTTGCCATCAAGCAAGGTGAATGGTCAGATATAGCAAAAAACTATCGAAATGTATAGAAAATATATATTTTACAATTATAGCTTTTGGGAATAAAATGAAACTATCAAAATTTTTCAAGGAGTTTTCATCATGTCAAAAACACATTACCATTTCGATCATGTCGGTTCTTATCTTCGTCCACAAGCTTTGAAGGATGCCCGTGAGCAATTCGCCCAAGGCAAAATCAGCCACGAAGACCTGCTCGCTATTCAGGACAAATTGGTCGCTGAATTGGTCCATCACCAGGTTGACAATGGGCTCAAGGTAGTTTCTGACGGCGAGTTCGGCCGTTCTTGGTGGCACCTGGACTTCCTCTGGGAATTGACAGGGTTCGAAGCTTACTTGCAGGAGGATTCTTACAAGTTTCACGGGGCTAAGACTCGCACGACCAATGTCCGCCTCAATGGCAAGGTAGCTGAAAATCCAGACCACCCGTTTTACCGTGATTTCCAATACCTTCAGTCTATCGTGCCTGAGGGAGTTACACCAAAGGTGACTATTCCAAGCCCGTCACTGGTTATCAAGCGTGACCATCGCAGCGATCTCTATGCGGATTACTACGAAAATTGGAGTGATTTCCTAGACGGTTTGGCAAAAGCCTATCATGATACCATTCAGCATTTTTATGATCTGGGTGCCCGCTATGTTCAATTGGACGACACAACCTGGGCTTATTTGATTCAGCAATTGGAGACCTATCATGACCAACAGGAAAAACGGGCGGAATTTGAGCAGATTGCTGAAGATGATGTCTACGTGATCAATAAGGCTTTGGAGGGCCTGCCAGAGGATTTGACGGTGGCGACCCATATCTGTCGAGGCAACTTCAAGTCAACCTACCTTTTTGAAGGAAGCTACCAGACGGTTGCCAAGTATCTGGGTCAACTCAACTATGATATCTTCTTCTTAGAATATGACGATGAGCGTTCAGGCGATTTTTCACCAATTGTGGACATCTGGAATGGCCGTGAGAATGTCGAATTGGTGCTGGGTGTGGTTACATCTAAAGATCCTCAGTTAGAGGATATTGACGCGGTGGTTGCCCGTATTGAAGAAGCAGCGAAATTGATTCCACTCAAGAACATTGGCATCTCAACCCAGTGCGGCTTTGCTTCTACGGAAGAAGGAAATATTCTGACTGAGGAAGACGAGTGGAAAAAATTACAATTGATTAAGACGATTACGGACAAGGTCTGGGGAAATTAGGAGAGAAAAAGGAGATAGGAGGAGTCATAGGGATTTAGGAAGAGCGATTTTAGAAGGTGTAGGAGGCAAGGCCAATGTGTCCAGTCTGCCCCATTGTGCGACACGCCTGCGTTTTACCTTGGTGGATAAGTCTAAGGCAGACCAAGCTGGCCTGGAACAGTTAGAGGGTATTTTGGGTGTGATTGATAAGGGTGGTCAATTCCAAGTTATTATCGGAAATGACGTGGCCCGGTCTATCGTCCTTTGGCAGAGGATTTGGAAGAACAAGTAGTCGCAGACCAAGAAGCTTCGAGCAAGCAGGGAATTTTTGCGACTGTTCTGGCTACTATCTCAGGTATCTTTACCCCGATTTTGCCAGTCATTACGGCAGCCGGGATGATCAAGGCTGTGCTGTCCTTGCTGACGGTGTTTGGTGTGGTGGCTGCTGATGATACCAACTATCAAATTCTCAACTTTATTGGGGATGCTGGCTTCTTCTTCCTGCCTATCTTTCTTGGCGGCTCGGCTGCCCGACAGTTTAAGACCAATCAGCAGCTGGGGATGTTAATCGGGGCGATTTTGCTCCACCCTAGCTTTGTGGCCTTGGTGACAGCGGCCAAGGAGGCTGGGGCGGGTCTGAATTTCTTCTCCATTCCGATTACCCTATCAAGCTACTCTTCGACCGTTATTCCGGTAATTTTAGCAGTATGGTTCATGAGCTATGTGGAAAGAGTTGCGGATAAGATTTCGCCCAAGGCTATCAAATTCTTCTCTGTTCCACTCTTGACAACTCTGGTGACTGCCCTGGTTACTCTGATTGTGCTGGGGCCGCTTGGTACTATTGTGGGCAATTGGCTGGGTGCCTTCTTCCTCTGGTTGGAAGAATTTGGTCCTTGGGTTGTGCCAACTATTGTAGGAACAGTGTCGCCTTTCTTGGTGATGACTGGTACCCACTACGGTCTAGTATCGATTGGCATCAACAACCGCATGACCATTGGCTATGATACCATCGCTCAGCCTGGCATGTTTCCGTCCAATGTGGCCCAGGGTGGGGCAGCTTTAGCTATTGCACTGAAAACGAAGGATGTCAATAAGCGTGCCTTGGCTTCATCGGCTGGTATTACCGCGATTTTTGGTATCACTGAGCCCGCCCTGTATGGTGTGACCCTGCGTCACCGTCCTGCCTTGATTGGGACCATGGTTGCCGGTGGTATTGGTGGTTTCTTTATGGGGATTATGGGGGCTCGCAATTTTTCTGGTGGTTCTCCAGGGCTTTTGACCATTGCTGCCTATATCGGTGAGGACACGCTCAAGTATTTTTATACAGCGGTAGCCGGCCTGGTCATTTCCGTTCTGATTTCCTTTGTGGTGACCTTTGTTCTCTATAAGGAAGATTAAGAACCTGTATTCACTGTTCGGCACTTTTAGCTAAGGCTAGTTTTCTACCACTCAGCGTTGTTTTTCTCGAAATACAGTCAGTATTCCAGCTCAAACGGCCTTGACTTGCAAAAGACTATCTCATATCTAAATGTACCTAACTAGTAAACACAACTCCTAAAAGTGGTGCAAACCGCTTTTTCTTTACGGGAAAAAGGACTTGCACAGGTTGGCAAAATTTTTTACAATAACATCAGAAAATACTTGACATGATATATATAATGGTTGTAAGGAGAAATCCATATTAACTACTTTTAAGGAGAACTGTATGAAGACAGTTGGAAAATTTTTTGCTAAAAAGTTGGCGAGCCTCTTGGTTGTTTTATTGGTCTTAGTAATTGGTGTCATCTGGTTTAGAAATAGCATCTTTGCCTGGTTCCGAGGCACTCATACGGTCCAGTATGAATTTGTCATCAAGCGGTTTGAGCAGGAGACCAAGCTGATCGTGGCAGGTGCAGATGTGGAAACGACTGCCAATCATACCTTTGAAAACAATAAAATGAAGGAGTGGCCAGACTGGACAGAGCCTATCACCAAGCTCTTTGTCGGACGAGAAATGTCGGTCGAGATTCCTATCCAGACCGAGTTTAAGCTGGATTTGGAAGGCTTGACCAAGGATGATATTCGCATTGAGGACAATACCTTGACCTTCAAAAATTTTCTGACTGTTGAGGTGGACTCCCAGCAACATGGGGAAATCAAGATTTCCAATAATAGCAATGGTTTGATTGACAAGGCTGTCGATGTCTTTACTGCCGGACAAAAGGCGCAAGAATTTCTGTCTGATAAGTCCCAGGAGGCAATTTACAAGACCAGTGAGTATGTCCTGAATGACGCTGAACGTCAGGAAAAGGTGGTCGGCTTTGCGGAAAATTCTCTTGAAAGTCTACTCAATTTAAATTCCGATGAAAAGTTAGAAGTTGATTTATCTCTGGATGACCTCAACTTTGTCATCGTTGATAAGAAATAGCAGTGGAAACCGTGTCAAGCAGACATGGTTTTTTGCTCGCTCTGCCATTTCCAAAAAGCCTGGGAATATGGTAAAATAGGAAACAAACTGTAGAAACGAGAGACGAGATGAAACTTCAAAAACCTAAGGGAACCCAGGATCTATTGCCACAGGATACGGTCAAGTGGCAGTATGTGGAAGGCTTTGCCCGCAGTATTTTTAAGCGATACAATTACGCAGAGATTCGCACGCCGATTTTTGAGCATTACGAGGTTATCAGCCGTTCTGTTGGCGACACGACGGACATCGTGACCAAGGAAATGTATGACTTCTATGATAAGGGCGACCGCCATATTACCCTTCGTCCGGAAGGGACCGCCCCGGTGGTTCGTTCGTATGTGGAAAACAAGTTGTTTGCTCCAGAAGTGCAAAAGCCAAGCAAGTTTTACTACATGGGCCCAATGTTCCGTTATGAGCGTCCTCAGGCTGGTCGTCTGCGCCAGTTCCACCAGATTGGTGTGGAGTGTTTTGGTTCCAACAATCCTGCGACGGATGTGGAAATCATGGCCATGGCCTATCATTTCTTTGAGGAACTGGGGATTCAAAACATCACCCTTCACCTTAACAGCCTGGGTAACCCAGAGAGTCGTGCGGCCTATCGCCAGGCCTTGATTGATTATCTGACACCGCTCAAGGACCAGTTGTCCAAGGATAGCCAGCGCCGTTTGGAGGAAAATCCTTTGCGCGTGCTGGATTCCAAGGAAAAAGAGGACAAGGCGGCAGTTGAAAATGCTCCGTCTATCTTGGATTACTTGGATAAAGAGAGCGCGGCCTACTTTGAAGGGGTCCAGTCTATGTTGGACAGCCTGGGTATCACCTATGTCATTGACACGAATATGGTTCGCGGTTTGGACTATTACAACCATACCATTTTCGAGTTCATCACCGAGGTGGGGGGCAATGATTTGACTATCTGTGCTGGTGGTCGCTATGACGGCTTGGTCAGTTATTTCGATGGACCTGAGACACCAGGTATTGGCTTTGGTATGGGGATTGAGCGTCTGATTTTGGTCCTTGACAAGCAGGAAATTGAGCTGCCGATTGACCAGTCTCTGGATGTTTATATCGCTGTTTTGGGTCAGGAGGCCAATGGCGGAGCTTTGGAGCTGGTTCAAGCCCTCCGCAAGCAAGGCCTGTCTGCCGAGCGTGATTACCTAGACCGCAAGCTCAAAGCCCAATTTAAGTCTGCGGATGTCTTTGGTGCCAAATACATCATCACCCTTGGTGGAAGCGAGCTGGAAAGCGGCCAGATTACTGTCAAGAATAATCAGACCCGCCAGGAAGTCAAGACTAGCCTGGATACCATCAAAAATGATTTTGCCAGCCTCTTGCCAGAACTTGGAGCAGAGTAGGGGAGGTAGAGGATGAAAAAATACATCAACATCGCCTTAATTTACGCTATTGCAGGTCTTCTCAGCGGTCTTGCTTACCGTGAGATCATCAAATTAACCGGTTTTACTGGTCAGACATCTCTTAATTTGGTTCACACCCACCTGTTTACATTGGGCATGTTCCTCTTTATGATTGTGGCGCTCTTTGCCCAGCGCCATGAACTGGAAAAAATCAAGTCTTTTCGTGTCTTCCTAGTGACCTACCACATCGGCTTGCCTCTTTCTGCTATCATGCTGGCTGTTCGCGGTATGACCCAGGTTCTAGAAATGGATTTGTCAAAAGCCGTCAATGCTAGTATTGCAGGCTTGGCAGGTATCAGCCATATCCTGGTTTCAGTTGGTATTATCAGTCTACTCCTTTCCTTGAAAAAAGTAGCTGAAAATTAACATATAAACAGTAAAGCAAGCTCCGTTTTGGAACTTGCTTTTATTGTTTATTTGGAATAATAAAGAAGAGATAGTAGGTAATGAAAATAGTCAAAGCAACTAAGAGGATTTTGACTGATAGGAGTGGGGCCAAATAGATAGAAATCCCCATGAGGATGTAAATTTGCAGGATAATTCGTTTTTTCCGACTCTTGCTGATAGACTTGGTTTCCGCATAGTCAGCGACATAAAATTGATAAAGCCTGGTTGTCCTGAGCCAGGTTTCAAACTTCTTTGAACTATTGGCAAAGCAAAAGCCAGCCAAGAGTAGCAGGGGAGTGGTAGGGAGGATGGGCAGGAAAATGCCGATGACTCCGACAAGCAAACTGAGGCAGCCGGAAAGAAAATAGAGATATTTTTTCATGTTACGATTGTATCATAAAAGGAAAATGAAAAAAAGACTTGCATTTTAATAAAGAAAACGTTATCACAATGAGGTAACGTGATTTCTGTCACAAATACGATGAAAAGAGGGACCAAGATGAAATTGATTGCATTGGTTGGAACAAACTCCGCCGTATCCACCAACAGGAAATTATTGCAGTTCATGGCTACACATTTTAGCGAGATGGCTGAAATAGAATTGGTAGAAATTAAGGATTTACCAATGTTTAACAAGCCTGCCACCCGTCAATTACCAGAAGCTGTCTTGGAATTGGCTAAGAAAATTGAAGGGGCAGAAGGGGTTATCATTGGAACACCCGAATATGACCACTCTATTCCAGCAGTTTTGATGAATACCTTGGCTTGGTTGTCTTATGGCATCTATCCCTTGTTGAACAAGCCGATTATGATTACAGGTGCATCTTATGGTACCTTGGGTTCTTCCCGTGCCCAGTTGCAGTTACGTCAGATTTTGAATGCTCCTGAGCTCAAAGCCAGCGTTTTGCCTGATGAGTTTCTCTTGTCAAATTCCCTGACTGCCTTTGATAAGAAAGGTCATTTAGTGGATATTGAAACAATCCAAAAATTGGAGGCTATGTTTGACGACTACCGCTTATTTGTGAAAATGACTGGAAAATTGTCTCATGCCAAGGAACTCTTGCACAAAGAGGCAGAGAATTTCGACTGGGAAAGTTTATAGGAAGAGGACGAAAAGATGAAATTTGTTGGTATTGTAGGATCAAATGCGGACCAATCATACAACCGTATGCTCTTGGAATATATCCGCCGTCAATTTAAGTTGAAGTTTGAACTAGAAGTCTTGGAAATCAAGGATGTTCCGATGTTCAATCAAGATGAAGACTAATCGGACTGCTTTGCTATCCAGTATTTGTACAATAAGATTACTCGTGCAGACGGTGTCATCATTGCAACACCAGAGCACAACCATACGATTACACCAGCCCTCAAGAGCACCTTGGAATGGTTGTCCTTCAAGCTCCACCCACTGACAGATAAGCCTGTCATGATTGTCGGTGCTTCTTACTATGACCAAGGAACATCCCGTGCCCAGGTCCATCTCCGTAAGATTTTAGATGCTCCAGGTGTCAATGCCTATACCCTTCCAGGAAATGAATTCCTACTTGGCAAGGCAAAAGAGGCCTTTGATGAGAAAGGAAATATCATCAATGAGGGGACAGTGAAATTCCTAGAAAGCTGTCTCGATAACTTTATCAAATATGTAGGAGTAGTGTCTCAGTTGAAAAAACCAAAACCAATTGAACCAGAAGATCTTTACTGCGGTAAGCCAATTGCAACGACTGTTCAGGGCATTGACCCAGATGATCCAAACTGGTTGGAGAAGGCTGCTGCCCAGGTTGGAGCTGTTGAAGGAGACACCTATGTCAAATTGGACAACGGTCTACTGACGGTTAATCAGCTCAATCAATTCCTCAAGGCCATGCCTTTTGAATTGACTTTCACAGACGATAACAACCAGTTCCTCTACTATAATGCCGCTCACCAAGATCCTGAAACCATGCTTGGAAAACGTCTGCCAGAGCATGTCGGCGGTCGTTTGGCAACCCTACACGGCACCCTGCCACCAGCTCGCATGAAGAACGTGGAGTGGGTTGTTGGAACGCTCCGTAACGGTAACCAAGAATACGTTCGGACCATTGTTCCAGGTACACCGCCAGAAGTTATCAATACCCACAACTATCAGGCTATGTACTATCCGGATGGCTCCTTTGCAGGTATCAACGAGATTATCTTCAACTTCAAGCCATGGTTGGATTGGTACCTCAACGAAACTGGTCAACAGTTGGTTGGCGGTAAGGCTATGCCAGCTGCTGGTCATGGTCATGCAGCTGCCCATGTCGATGCGACATCCGGTGCATCGGATGCAGGTGCTGCTCCAGCTCCAGCTGCTTCCGATGTGGATGCAAGCTCTGGTGCATCAGAAGCCTATTAGATTTGTAATGAAAGGTGCCATCAGGGCACTTTTCCTTTCTTATTTTATTAGAAAGAGGAGATTATGACAGTTTTTAAGGAGAAAATCGGTGCGGCTTGTGCCAAAAAAGAGGCTCTCTTTGATGAGAGTTTGGGTCGGTATGCCCTGCGTTCCATGTTTGCTGGGGCCTATCTGACCATGTCAACGGCTGTGGGAATTATCGGTGCGGATGTCATTTCTAGCCAATTTCCGGCCCTGGCTCGCTTTGTCTTTACCTTTATCTTTGCTATCGGCTTGATTTTTGTCTTGATTTTCAATGGCGAATTAGCGACATCCAATATGATGTATCTAACAGTAGGAGGCTACTACAAGCAGATTTCCTGGAAGAAGGTCTGCACGATATTGCTTTATTGTACCTTCTTTAACTTGATTGGTGCTATTGTCTTGGCCTATCTATTCAATCAATCTTTTTCCTTCCAGCAACTGACAGACAAGAGTTTTGTAATCAATGCGGTCCAGCTCAAGTTGGCCAAGACAGATTGGATGAACTTCATCGAGGGCATTACTGCCAATATGTTTGTCAATATGGCTATTATGGGATATATGCTCCTGAAGGAGGAATCTGCCAAGTTCTTTGTGGCCCTATCTGCCATTTTCATGTTTGTTTTCCTCATCAATGAGCACTTGATTGCCAACTTTGCTTCTTTTTCGCTGGCTGGATTTAGCCCTGTTGACAACATCAAAGGTTTTGATTTGGTCAATATTCTTCGCCAGTGGACCGTAGTTTTCTTTGGCAATTGGATAGGTGGGGGTCTCTTTATCGGGATTGCCTATGCTTGGCTCAATGAGACCAAAACAGTGCATAAGGAAGGTTAGAAAACAAGCTCTCAGACCCCATACCGATTTTTTCAAATAGGTCTTGAAAAATACTCTAAAATGCCTATAATGTATTTACATTAAGGTATTTTTTAGTCTACTCTGCTATTCTACTGGGAAAAGGAGGAGATTCTATGTTTATTTTTGCCTTTCCTGGTACGGGAAAATCGACCCTTGCGAAACAGTCGTCAGCCATCGTAGACTTAGAGATGTCTGACATCAAGTATGACAATTCGAGCGTCAGCCATTTGACCAAAGAAGAGAGGAAGTCTGTGCCGCGGCCTATTAAGGATAAGGGCTACCGTCAGACTTATATTGACAGGGCCTATGCCCTGGAGCATGAGGGCAAGACGGTTCTGGTGGCAATGAATTTTTTACTTCGCATGATGGTTAAGATGTTCATTCAACACCCAGTTTCCTTCCATATTTACATTCCTCACTTTTCCTTGAAAGAAGAATACAGGAAGCGCTATGTTCAAAGAGGAAACAATTCCCGCTTTATTTTTGAGGTTATGTTTATTTGGTATCTAGTGTTGCTCCCTTTTTATCTACTATCCATTTGCCTGCCAAAATGTATCACTGTCTTGGGAGAGGGTGAGACATTGTCAGACAAGATATTCGCTAAAAATCATCGGAAATCCAATCAAAAAGCAGGTCTAGCGCAAACCATTTCATGAAAATGAATGAAAATTCACAAATCCCTTGAAAAAAACATGATAAAGCGTTATCATATTATGGTACATAAATGGAGGAATGACATGACACATATTACATTTGACTATTCAAAAGTCTTGGGCCAATTTGTTGGTGCTCAAGAAGTAGACTATATGCAACCACAAGTTACTCTAGCTGACCAAATGCTCCGTCAAGGAACAGGTCCTGGTAACGACTTTATCGGCTGGTTGGATTTGCCAGAAAACTACGACAAAGAAGAATTTGCACGTATCAAGGAAGCAGCAGCAAAGATCCAAAATGAAAGTGAAGTTTTGGTGGTTATCGGTATCGGTGGATCTTACCTCGGTGCTAAAGCAGCCATTGATTTCTTGAGCAACTCTTTTGTTAACTTGCAAACTCGTGAAGAGCGTAACGCTCCACAAATCCTTTACGCTGGAAACTCTATCTCATCAAGCTACCTTGCTGACTTGGTGGATTATGTTGCTGACAAGGATTTCTCAGTTAACGTGATTTCTAAATCAGGAACAACAACTGAGCCTGCCATTGCTTTCCGTGTCTTCAAAGAATTGCTTGTGAAAAAATACGGTCAAGAAGAAGCTAATAAGCGTATCTATGCGACAACTGACAAGGCAAAAGGTGCAGTTAAGGTTGAAGCGGACGCAAATGGTTGGGAAACCTTCGTTGTTCCAGATGACGTCGGCGGTCGTTTTTCTGTCTTGACTGCAGTTGGTCTTTTGCCAATCGCGGCAGCTGGTGCAGATATTGATGCCCTTATGGAAGGTGCAAACGCAGCTCGTACGACTTACACATCAGATAAAATTGCCGATAATGAAGCCTACCAATATGCAGCTGTTCGTAACATTCTTTACAGAAAAGGCTATGTAACAGAAATCTTGGCAAACTATGAGCCATCACTTCAATACTTCAGCGAATGGTGGAAACAATTGGCTGGTGAGTCAGAAGGCAAGGACCAAAAAGGTATCAACCCAACATCTGCTAACTTCTCAACAGACTTGCACTCGCTCGGACAATTTATCCAAGAAGGAAACCGCAATATCTTTGAAACAGTAGTTCGTGTTGACAAACCAAGAAAAAATATCTTGATTCCTGACATGGCAGAAGATCTTGACGGTCTTGGCTACTTGCAAGGAAAAGACGTTGACTTTGTAAACAAAAAAGCAACGGACGGAGTACTTCTTGCCCACACAGACGGTGGCGTACCAAACATGTTTGTCACTCTTCCACAACAAGATGAGTTCACACTTGGTTACACCTTCTACTTCTTCGAGTTGGCAATTGCTATCTCTGGTTACCTCAATGCCATCAACCCATTTGACCAACCAGGTGTAGAAGCCTACAAGAAAAACATGTTCGCTCTTCTTGGCAAGCCAGGATTTGAAGAACTCGGTGCAGAATTGAATGCACGTTTGTAATGAATATGAACCGGCCGCTTGGTCGGTTTTTCTTATGCCTCAAATCCTGTCTGTGTGTCTAGGTGTCTATTGTCTAAAAAAGTAATTTTTCTCTAAATTTTCTTGCATTTATCTATTGACAACCGATATATATATATATATAATGGACATATAACATTCTTTAGGAGGCTATTATGGCAAAGAAAATTAGGGATGAGCATGGCAATGTCTATGTACAGAAGAAACCATTTTACAAACGGATTTGGTTTATCGTGTTGGCAGGTTTAATTGTACTTGGAGCTTTAGGCAATGCACTTGGCGGCGGTAAAGAGGGAACAACAACCTCAAGCCAACCTTCAACACAGGAAACAAGCCAGGCAAATACGGAGACTCCAGCAAGTAGCTCAGAAAAAGCAGAGGAGAAGCCAGCAGAGGTGACCTATGGCATTGGGCAAGAAGTACCAGTTGGTGATGTAACCTATATTGTAAATTCAAAAGAAATTGTCACTAATGTTGGTGGTGAATTTGGTAAAAATGCAAATGGAGTTTTCTTGTTGCTCAATGTTACCGTAAAAAATAATGGGACTAAAGCCATTACAGTAACAGATGACTTCTTTACTTTGTTAAAAGGTGAAGTGGAGTACGAGACAGATTCGTCAGCGGGTCTATTTGCTAATCAAGATGCAAATTTCTTCCTCTCTGAGGTAAATCCAGAGAGTACCATTACTGGCAATGTCATCTTTGATATTACAGAAGAGACAGCAAATGATCCAAGTATCCAACTCAAAGTACAAACTGGATTTTGGGGTACAGAGACTGGTTTGATTAACCTACAATAACAATCAAGAGGCATAACTCTAGTCTCTTTCTCATTGCCGGCCGCTTGGTCGGTTTTTCTTATGCCTAAAATTATGGTACAATGGTTTTACAAGGAGATAGGTCTATGAAACCAGAGTATTTTGTAGTCGGGGATGTTCATGGCAAGTATCAACTCTTGGTTGATTTGTTGCAGAAGTGGAATCCTGAGCGTCAGCAATTGATTTTTTTAGGGGATTTAATTGACAGGGGTGAGGATTCCAAGGCTTGTTTGGAATTGGTCATGGATTTGGTGCAGAATCAGGGAGCCATTTGCCTGACAGGTAATCATGAGCGGATGTTCCTGGCCTGGTTGCGGGACCCACAGGACCGCTATGACCATTATCAGAGAAATGGTGGTGATACGACCATCAATTCATTGCTGGGGCGTTCCTTGGATGCGTCGGTGGATGGTATGGTGGATGCCCATCAGGTTTCAGAGCAATATGGGGAATTGATTGACTTTCTCAAATCTTGTCCCTACTATCTAGAAACGGAGCTCTATATCTTTGTTCACGCGGGGGTTGACCTGACCTTGGATGATTGGCGGGAAACCAGTGAGCATGACATGGTTTGGTTGCGATCCAAGTTCCACGAGGCAGCTAATGAAACTGGCAAGTGGATTATTTTCGGCCATACACCAGTCTATAATTTGTTTGGAACTAAGACGCGAATCAGTCAGATTTGGGACAGTGGTGATGGAAAAATTGGCATGGATGGCGGTGCTATCTATGGCGGTGTCCTCCATGGTCTGGTCTGCAATCAAGACGGGCCAATCGAAGACTATGTGGTCGGTCACACCCGATTCCAGTTGCAGATAGAAGATTAGTTTTTATCAGCTCCACCGTGAAACAGGGGAGAACAAGATTTTGTAAATAGACATATTAAAAAAGGCGATTGTGGTCGCCTTTTTGTGTATTCAGATAAAATTGTCTAAAAAGTCTGAGTGGTCACGAGAGTTGTTTGCAGAAGGTATTATGTCTTCAACCGAAAAGTCTGTGGCGCCTTTTTCAAGAGAAAGAAATAGCCGAAGCCGACGTAGAGCAGGAGAAGGCATGACACGCCGATGACATAGTAGTGAGAACCAATATCTACGCGGCTATTGAGATAGGCCACCCAGTAGAGGGCTCCACTGAGAAATTTATAGACAGGGTTGGTCACTTCCATGTCTTTGGTAAAGGGCTGCAACATATAATAGATAAAGAGGTCATGGAAGGAAAAGAGGGCGGTCAGGCTGGTCAAAAGCAGAGCAGTCAGCAGATAGCTGCCAGGAGTGTATGTTGCCCGTGTAAAGAGGACAAGCCCTAAAAAGAGGGTGACAGCAAAGCGAGCGTTGTAGAAGATAGACTGCTTGAATCGGTAGTTGAAACCAGCAATAATGGTCTGCGGTTCCCGATAAAAGGGGTAATGGAGCATGGAAAGGTCGCAGTTGACAAAGACCATTTGAGCAATGGTTTTCCCCATTGAGCCGGCATACATGACTATAAAGGTCACCGGCAGGAGGGGTAGAAATCCTTTCTCGGCAGGAACCGTAAAGGTCGGGTCCAAGAACCGAATGAGCTCCAAGGTCGCAAAAATTAAGACCAGAATGCCGACCCGAAAGAGGGATTTTTTCTCTAGGATGGTTCGGTAGCGGTCAAATAGCAGAGCGTTTAGGTAGTTCATGCCAGACAGGTGACTAAGGTCCTTGCCTTTTTTGAGTTTGAGTTTCTCCTGCATCTGCAGACCTTGATGGGTGTATTCATTACCCTGCACGATACCAGCGATTTTTTTATCGGTGATAGCAGATTGGTCCATGCAAAATTCTATGTAGCTGTTCAGCTGATAGGGCTGGAGCAAGGTCCACAGACTGACCAGGATGAGAATGCCTAGTAAGACAGCCAGCCCCATAAACAGCTGGTTGCTCAGGCTATCTCTGTAATAAAAGGCAAGAAAATAGGGAATGATACCAGAAATCCCGATGACGGCAGATGACCAACCATTTCGTTTGTAGCGAAAGCCTTTTTGAAAAATGAAGCGGTTGAGTGCCTGTCCAGAAAAGCTCAGCGCCATGGGGGTCAAGAAACCTAGTGGGAGGAAAATCCATTGTCCCGACAAGAGGCAGAAGGTTACCAGAGCGGGCAGGTAGTAGATACTAGTCAAGACAGGTTCTAAGAAAATACGACTATAGAAGTAGGTGGTTCGTGATAAGCCGAAATGGGTCATGAATTCCCGGTCGGGCTGGCTGATAAAGGGGTCAAAACTCCCCAAAAATCGATTGGCTATTCCAATGAAGTAGCACCAGCTGACAAAGCCCATGGTCCACATGTCTTCTTGTTCAAGGGTAAACTGAGGTTCACCTCTGAAGAGATTGAGGAAGAGAACGGCTATGCCCACGTGGAGTGCCAACCAGAAGAACTTGGCAAAAAAGCGCGTTGGGATGCTGAGGATGATGTTGAAATAGAAAAGAAAACTCTTGAAACCATAACTTTTGAAGATGTTGACCGGAATTTTATGGCCGACAAGAGGAATTTTTCGTAGGTAGTAGAGCAGGCTATTGGCCGACTTGTAGGCTCTGAATTGTTGCTGGTACCAGGTGTAGCTCAGCATGTCTTTGATTTGTTTCTTCATGGCTATCTCCTATTGCTCCGTTAGTAGGTTGACAATTTCCTGCTCAAAGTCCGTGTCATGGAGCTTGTCTGTCGGCACAGCTTGGAGTTTATGGTGATGGAGCAACACAATCTCGTCGCAGAGATCCTGAGCCAGCTGAAGAATATGGGTGGAAAAGATGATAACAGAATCCTTCTTAGCTTCTCGAATCAGCTGCTTAAACTCGTGGGCAGCCACAGGGTCAAAGGACGTCAGCGGCTCATCCAAGAGCAGGACAGGAGGCTGGACAATCAAAGACAGGAGTAACTGGACCTTGTTCTGCATACCGTGGGAAAAATCCTTGAGCAGGCGATGTTGGTCTTCTTCTCCGATACCGACTAAGTTCAGCCATTCTTCTGGACTGCGAGGAGATTTGAGCTTATCCTTGTGAATATCCATATAGAAACGGACAAACTCATAGGCCGTCATAAAGGCAGGCAGTTGTGGGTAGGTTTGGGTAAATCCGATGTCCGTATTATCGTAGTCAAAGGCATTTCCATCCTTTACAAACTGAATCGAGCCACTATCCAAGGTCAGATTTCGGGCAATGCAGTTAAACAGGGTTGTCTTACCAGCTCCGTTCCGCCCCAGCAAGCCGTAAATCTTCCCTTTTTCAAAGGTAAAAGAAGCGTCTTCCAAAATGATTTTATGGTCGAATTTCTTGGAAATAGAAGATAATTTCAGTTGCATAGCCAATCTCCTTTTTGTTATATTGTTATGGATTTATCATACAATAAAAAACAAAAAAATTCAAGCAGATTTTTACTTGAATTTAGAAAGAGGATAGGGGTTGTTTTTGCTGCCCCTGGCCATTGAAGTTACTATCCTTTAGCCAGTTTTCAAGGGCATGCTTGCGGTCGGGCCATTCGTGGTCTAATAGAGAAAACCAGGCGGTATCCCGATTGCGTTCCTTATAGACTAGAGCCTGACGGAAGGTACCTTCGTAGGTAAAGCCCAGACGGTTGGCAGCGACCTGACTGGCTTGGTTGAGCGAGTCGCATTTCCATTCATAACGTCGATAGCCCAGTTCTTCAAACACATAGTTCATGAGAAGATAGTGGGCTTCTGTCGCCTGTCGGGTCCGTTGCAGTTGTGGAGAAAAGATAAGCCAGCCAACCTCGATGCTACGGTGATTTGGAACAATATTCATTAGTGCCAAGCTACCAATGGCTTGTTGGCTTTCCTGGTCCACAATAGCTAGATAATAAGGGTCAATAGAATCCAACATCGTCTGGAAATAGGCTTGAAAAGAGTCACGGTCTGCAAAGGGTTCAAGGGCCAAGTAGGTCCAGTCAGCTTTCTTGGCATTTGGTCCATAAAACTGATAGAGATCATCTGCATGGTGCAGGCCCAGTTTTTCTAAGCGGACTGTTTTTCCTTGAAGAATATCCAGACTTGGTCGCTCACCACTGGAGTAATGTGGCAAGGGCATACCAATTTCTTGGCCGAATGAATTGATAGGCATGGTTCCCTCCTAATAATGCAAACTCCCTGCCACCCAGCCAGTTGCCAGACAGTAGGTGATATTAAAGCCGCCTGTATGGGCGTTGATGTCCAAGACCTCACCTGCAAAGTGAAGGCCAGGAATTTTCTTACTTTCCAAGGTTTTGGGGTTGATTTCCTTGAGGTCAACGCCACCCTTGGTCACAAAGGACTTGGCCAGGGACATCTTGCCGGTAATCTTGATCGGCAGGGATTTGAGCAGGGAGACCAGATTAGTCAGGTCTTTTTGGGAGACCTGCTTGACCTTGCAGTCGTAGTTCTCTGCGAAGAAGTCGGCTAGGCGGTCTGGCATGAGTTCAGCAAGGGCATTCTTGACGGATTTTTCTCTGTTCTTTTCTAAATGCTCAAACAAGTCTTGGTCAGAATAGGTTGGCAGAGCATCGAGAAATGCGGTTTCGCCGCCTTTGACAAAACTAGACAGACGAAGAGCAGCGGGCCCCGATAGGCCAAAGTGGGTAAAGAGCAGGTCGTGGGTGATGACGTGCTTGCCGTAGGTCAGGGTGACATCGTCCAGGGAAATGCCTTGAAGCTTCTTGTGGGGGAAGTCGGTCAGGACAGGGCTTTCTGCGGCTTCAATCTCCGTGACTTCCAGCTTGAAGTGGCGGGCAATGTCGTGTCCAAAACCGGTCGAGCCAGTGGAGGGATAGGTCTTGCCGCCAGTGGTGACAATGAGCTGGGGTGCCGTAAAGGTTTCCTCGCTGGTCTTGACATGGAAGAGGTCGTCAATCTTGCGGACGGATACCACCTCCGTACCTGTGCGGATATCGACGCCATTTTCCAACATTTTCATCTCCAGGCACTTGATAATGGTCTGGGAGCGATCGGTAGTCGGAAAGACACGACCGTGGTCCTCCACCTTGAGCATGACTCCGTTTTCCTGAAAGAAATTCATGATGTCGTGGTTGTCAAACTGGGAAAAGACGCTGTAAAGAAAGCGGCCGTTGCCAGGAATGCCAGCCAGCAGGTCTTCTAGTGTGCCGTTGTTGGTCACATTGCAGCGACCGCCGCCCGTGCCAGACAGTTTCTTGCCCAAACGCTTGTTTTTTTCCAGGAGCAGGGTCCTCTTGCCGTAAAAGCTGGAAGAAATAGCGGCCATCATGCCAGCAGGTCCCGCTCCGATAATAATGGTATCTACTGTATTCATGCCTTTATTGTATCATAAAATAGCAGAGCTGGTTGGCAGGTTACTCCCCTCTACTTATTTATTGGTCTAAATTTGACAGTTTAGGGTGCTTATGGTAATATTTTAATGATACAGTCAGTAGAAAAATCAAGTATTTGAGGATAATATGGGAATTGAAAAAACAGTCAGCGAATTGGCTGAGATTTTAGGTGTCAGCCGTCAGGCTATGAATAACCGGGTAAAATCACTTCCAGATGAGTTTGTTGAGAAGAATGATAAGGGCGTGACGGTGGTCAATCGTCAGGGTCTGGTCAAGCTGGAAGAGATTTACAAGACCACGATTTTTGAAGATGAGCCAGTCAGCGACGAAGTTCTTCACCGTGAAATGATTGAGATTGTCATCGATGGAAAAAATGAAGAAATCGAGCGCTTGTATGCCCAACTCAAGGTTAAGGATCAACAATTGGCTGAGAAAGATGAGCAGTTGCGGGTCAAGGATATCCAGATTGCGGAGAAGGATAAGCAGCTGGACCAACAGCAGCAGTTAACAGCCAAGGCTATGGCGGACAAGGAAGTTCTCAAGTTAGAATTAGACGAGGTTAAGGCCCAGGCGGAAGAGGTAAAACCGAAAGGTTTTTTTGCTAGATTATTTGGCAAATAGAGGGATCCTATTTTAGGAAATGTTCGGGAGTGACAAGTTGTCGCTCTCTTTTTTGCGACATAAAAGAGTGATTGTGGTAAGCTAGAAACAGATAATTTTCTGAAAATTTCGGAAACTATTCAAGAGGAGGTTGCTTTATGTCCTATTTTCAAAATTTTATGAAGGCCAATAAGGCCTATGTTGACTTGCATGGAACCCAGCATTTGCCCTTGCGTCCTAAGACCAAGGTGGCCATTGTGACCTGTATGGATTCGCGCCTGCACGTTGCCCAGGCCTTGGGGCTGGCTCTAGGGGATGCCCATATCTTGCGGAATGCTGGCGGACGTGTCACTGAGGACATGATTCGGTCTTTAGTCATTTCCCAGCAACAAATGGGAACGCGGGAGATTGTGGTTCTCCACCATACGGACTGCGGTGCGCAGACCTTTACCAATGAGGCTTTTGCGGAGCATATCCACAGGGAGCTGGGTGTGGACGTTGCTGGGCAGGATTTCTTGCCATTTACAGATGTGGAAGAGAGTGTTCGTGAGGATATGGAGCTACTGCGGAAATCACCGCTCATTCCTGAGGATGTGGTCATTTCAGGTGCGGTCTATGATGTGGATACGGGTCGGATGACAGAGGTCAGCTAAGAACCCGTATTCATAGCTCGCCATCTTTAGCTAAGGCTAGTTTTCTACTACTCAGCGTTCGTTTTTCTCGAAATACAGTCAGTATTCCAGCAAAAAACTATCTCTTATCTACATGCACCTTACTTGTTAATACAGGTTCTAAGAGCAGAGTTGTGAAGTCGGATTATTTCCGGCTTTTTTTTGTAAAAATGCTTGACAGTCATTCTGAGTTGATGTAGAATTGTTTTATAAAAATAATACAAAGAAACAAAGGAGTCCTCTCATGTCTGATAATCGTATGAAATACACAATTGATAGCAATATGCAATTTCCTTTGGTGGAAATTGCCTTAGAGGCTGGAGAGTCGGCTTATATTCAACAGGGGAGCATGGTTTACCATACACCCAGTGTGACCTTAAATACTAAGCTCAATGCCCGCGGTGGTTCAGGATTCGGTAAGTTGCTGGGAGCTATCGGTCGCTCCATGGTGTCGGGTGAGTCTATGTTTATCACCCAGGCTGTATCTAATAGCTATGACGGGAAAATCGCCCTGGCGCCGTCCACACCTGGTCAGGTTATTGCTCTAGAGCTGGGTGCCAAACAATACCGCCTCAATGATGGTGCCTTTCTGGCTTTGGATGGTTCTGCTCAATATAAGATGGAACGCCAAAGTGTGGGCCGTGCCTTCTTTGGTGGCCAAGGCGGACTCTTTGTCATGACTACAGAAGGCGAGGGTACACTTTTGGCAAATGCCTTTGGTTCTATCAAGAAGATCGAGCTAACAGGTGGCAGCATCACCATTGACAACGCCCATGTAGTTGCATGGAGCCGTGACCTCAATTATGATATTCATCTAGAAAATGGCTTTCTTCAATCTATCGGTACTGGTGAAGGGATTGTCAATACCTTCTCAGGTTATGGTGAAATCTATGTGCAAAGTTTGAATATTGAAACATTTGCCCAAGTCATCGGCAGCCATATTGTTACAGGTGGCGATGGCGGTGGTGGTAGCACTTCCTTGCTCGATGCGATTTTTTAAGACTCAACCAGCTGCGGCTGGTTTTTTACTTGTCCTTCATCACCACTTACCAGGCATTTTTTACCACTTACTGAAAAGCCCTTGCCTTCACACCATAGCCTGATATAATAGGTATATCAAATGAAAGGGAGGTCGTATGAAAGTTCGGATTGAATTAGATGACAGCTTAGAACAAGTCGAAGTGATTATCAGAAGTAGCCAACTAGGACCAGAGTTGGAACGCATCCAGCAGGCTTTGCAACAGGTTAGCCGTCCCTCGCTTGTCTTTTACAAAGGAACCAGTGAGTATTTCTTGAAATTGGAAGACTTGCTCTTTTTTGAAACGGATGGAACCAAGCTGATGGGACATACCAGGGATGATGCCTATGAAGTCAAGATGAAACTCTATGAACTGGAAGACTGCCTCCCTGCTTATTTTTGTCGGGTTTCCAAGTCAACTATTGCCAATAGCAAGGCCGTTTATTCGCTGGATAAATCCTTTTCAGGAACTAGTCGGATTTCCTTCTATCAGACCCACAAGGAAGTCCATGTGTCGCGGCATTATTATCATTTATTAAAAGAAAAGTTACGAGAAGTGAGGTAGAGAGATGAAAAAATATGGTTTAGGGATTGCCCTGCTAGTCCTAGCAGTCTTGGTCCTATTTAGGGATTCACTAGGTTTGCATTTGGCTCTGCCATTTTGGACAACAGTCTGGTTTGTTTTAACCTTTGTGACTGGTTTTCACCGCTTGGTGAAGCTGGATTGGCTTGCCAGTATCTTTTGTTTCGGTCTAGCTTTTATAGCGGTGAACTCAGTTTATGATTGGGTGAAGTTCGGGACCTGGAACATGGTTCTGTCACTTGTTCTGCTCTGCCTTGGCTTGAAACTGATTTTTAAACCCAAGAAGCGCAGACCAGCTCATGGAGTTGGTACAGGAGTGATTGGTGATAAGGGTCGGGAAATAGCTTTTGGCTCCTCTACTCGCTACATTCATGAGGAAAATTTTACCTATGATAGTGTGGAAGTGGCCTTTGGCTCCAGTATGGTTTATTTTGATCAGGCGGTTATTCTGGGAGATAAGGCTGAATTTCATATAGATGCAGCTTTCTCATCAGTTAATCTTTATCTGCCGGCAAATTGGCAGGCGGTCGTGGAGCTAGACAGTTCTATGTCTGCTGTCAATAACTATGCAACTGGTATAGGAGAAAAGATGCTACATATCACAGGAGATATGGCCTTCTCCACTTTGAATATCTATTACACCTAGAGTGAACAGAGAGCAGTCTATTCAGGCTCCTCTGCAGGACAAAGAGTCAGAATATTCCGAAAATTAACCAAAAGAAAGGGATTATCATGAAAAAGATTTTGAAAAATGCTACTTACCTATGGGTACTGACTGCGGATATGTTGTCCAATTTTGGCGATGTGGTTTATTACCTGGCCTTGATGAACTATGTTTTGCTGGTGCCCAACAGTCGTCTGGCTCTGGCAATCGTGACCTTCTCGGAAATCTTCCCTAGCTTTATGGGGCTCTTTACAGGCTATCTGGCAGACAAGACGGTCAACAAAATCGGTACTATCAAGCTGACCCTTCTCTTTCGTGTTCTTCTTTACCTCATCCTCGGATTCTGCATGGGCTTTGAGCCAGCCCTCTGGATTGTCGTGGTGGCTGCAACTTTCAATGTCTTTGCAGACTTCGCTGGCTTCTATGAAAACGGCCTCTATACACCTCTGGGATTACGCGTAGCACCCAAAGAAGAGCGGGAGCAGTACTCGGCCTTTCGCCAGACCGTGACCAGCCTCCTCAACATCGCCTTTCAGGCCCTCTCTGCCCTCTTGGTCGGCCTCCTCTCCTACCAAAACCTGGCCTTTCTCAACGCCGGCACCTTTTTAGCCGCCCTCCTCATCATGCAGCTGCTGACGCCAGTCTTTCGCAAACTCCTGACGGAGCAGCCTTTGAAAATAGTAGAGCAGCCGAGCCAGACTGAGCAAAAAACCAAGAGACCAGGCATTCTAGCTTCCTTCAAGCAAGCCATCGTGGAGCTGCGCAAGATTCCCGAGTTCCGTCTGGTCCTGATTACCAGCCCTCTTATCAATGCCTGCGGAGCTATCCTTTATCCTATTCTGGTCCTCTTGATTAGCGAAGACCCAGGCCTTGTCTTCCTCAATGTTGAAACAACCCTTGCCCTGACCATTTTGATCTTCTTTGTTGGCAATATCTTGGGTTCGACATTGGTCTTTACTCTCTTCAAAAAGACCAGCATGGTGACGCTGGAAGTGGCAGCCACCTTCTCTCTTCTTGGCGTGTTTGTCGGAATGTTGCTACATCAACTGCCAATTATTTTCTTCTTCCTTACTACAATGGGAATTAGCTTTGGTGCCAGCGGTCCTAAGTTTAATGCCAAGTTTGTCAACTCCATGCCAGAGGAGCAACTGGCAACTATCGGCGGTGCAGTATCGACCTACTTTATGCTGGGTCAGGCCTTTGTCCGACTACTTGTTTCAGGTTTGGTCTTGGTATTGGCTGTCGATCAGATTAGCGGTCTTTTCCTAACAGCTACTGGTTTGTTAGTCCTCTATGTCCTCTACTGGCTGGCACGCAACCAAAAAACACCTCAAAATCAGTCTGCTTAGGCTGATTTTTCTGTTATCTGCGGGGCATCTATGCTATAATGTTCTTGATTGAAATTTTACAGGAGAGAAACATGACTAAACCAATTCGCGTGCGTTACGCACCAAGTCCAACGGGACTTTTGCATATCGGAAATGCTCGTACAGCATTGTTTAACTATCTTTTTGCCCGTCATCATGGCGGTACTTTCCTTATTCGTATCGAGGACACAGACCGCAAACGCCATGTGGAAGACGGAGAGCGTTCTCAGCTGGAAAACCTGCGTTGGTTGGGTATTGACTGGGATGAGAGTCCAGAAACCCATGAGCAATACCGCCAGTCTGAGCGTTTGGATATTTACCAGAAGTATGTCGATGAGCTCTTGGCTTCAGGAAAGGCCTACAAGTCTTACGTGACCGAAGAAGAGTTGGCGGCGGAGCGTGAGCGTCAGGAAGCTGCAGGTGAAACACCTCGCTATATCAATGAATACCTGGGCATGTCTGAGGATGAAAAAACTGCCTATATCGCAGAGCGTGAGGCGGCTGGCATTGTCCCAACTGTACGCTTGGCTGTCAATGAAGCTGGTATCTACAAGTGGAATGACATGGTTAAGGGTCAAATCGAGTTCGAAGGTGGCAACATTGGTGGTGACTGGGTTATCCAGAAACGTGACGGTTACCCAACCTATAACTTTGCAGTGGTGATCGATGATCATCTGATGGAAATCTCGCACGTTATCCGCGGAGATGACCATATCGCCAACACACCTAAGCAACTCATGGTCTATGAAGCACTAGGCTGGGAAGCTCCAGAATTTGCCCACATGACCTTGATTATCAACTCTGCAACGGGTAAAAAGTTGTCCAAACGTGACACCAATACTCTTGCCTTTATCGAAGATTACCGCAAAAAAGGCTATCTGCCAGAAGCTGTTTTCAACTTTATCACGCTTTTGGGTTGGACTCCTGGTGGTGAGGAAGAAATCTTCTCCAAAGAGGAGATTATCCAACTCTTTGACGAAAAACGCCTCAGCAAGTCTCCTGCTTCCTTTGATCCGAAAAAGTTGGCTTGGATGGGCAATGAATACATCAAAAAAGCTGATTTGGAGACCATTTTCAACCTTGCTAAACCATTCTTGGAAGAGGCTGGTCGCTTGACAGACAAGGCAGAAAAATTGGTGGAACTCTACAAGCCACAGATGTCATCTGCGGATGAAATCGTTGGTTTGACAGACCTTTTCTTCTCTGATTTCCCAGAATTGACAGACGAGGAAAAAGAAGTCATGGCAGGCGAAACAGTTCCAACTGTTCTCAACGCCCTCAAGGAAAAATTGGAAGCTATGACGGACGAAGATTTCCAACCAGATAATATCTTCCCGCAAATCAAGGCTGTTCAAAAAGAAACAGGCATCAAGGGCAAAAACCTCTTCATGCCAATTCGTATCGCTGTCTCAGGCGAAATGCACGGACCAGAGTTGCCAAATACCATTTACCTGCTCGGCCGTGAAAAATCTATCCAGCATATTGAGAATATGTTGAAGAGTTTGTAATACAAATAATCCCCACTGTCATATGGCGGTGGGGATTTGTCTGTTAGGGGAATTTAGCTTTCTAAAAATAGCCTCTCCACATAGTCCTTCTGCCTTGGAATGACTAGCTCTGTTTCTAGGAAATCTTTCAGTTTTTCCTGCGGGACCCAGATGTAGTTGCTGGTTTCTTCGACTTGCAGTTGGATAGCAGCTTTGTCCCAATTGGTTTCGGCCCAGTAGCAGTGGAAAATGCACTGGTCGTCATGGGCGACAAAGTGTGTATGGTGGCGGAGCTGATCAGCTGTCAGCTCAATGCCTGTCTCTTCGCGGACTTCGCGTAAAATAGCCTGCTCTGCTATTTCCCCAAATAAAGCCGAACCCCCTGCTGTCGCTTCGTAATAGTCAGGGTAGGAGGGTTTGGTGCTGTCGCGTTTCATGAAGAGAGTGCTGCCGTCGCGGTGGCGGATGATGCACTCGACGACTAGGTGGTAGAGGCCGTGGGGAATGGATTCTCCGCGTGTGAGAGTGTGGTCGGTCAGCTGACCGTCGGCTGTGTAGGCGTTCCAGATTTCCATTTCATTCTCCTGTCAATTTTGTAGTTATTCAGTATAGCACATCTAAAAGTGCAAAGCAACAGGCTTTGTTTTTGTACGGACAAGTGTTATACTGGGGCTACTAACTCAAAGGAGAAATCAATGCAAACCATAATCCCACATCTCTGGTACAATACAGAGGCAAAAGAAGCTGTAGAGTTCTATGTGGACCTTTTCGGAGGCAAGATTGACTGGGCCTATACCATTACGGATACGCCTTCTGGCGACTCTGATTTGGTCCAATTCCAACTGGGGGACATGACCCTGGCAGCTATTAGTGCAGGGCCTTATTTCAAACTCAATGAGTCTATGTCCCTCATGGTAAATGTAGCTAGTAAGGACGACGTAAGCCGTCTTTATGAGGCGCTATCAGACGGTGGTCGTGTGCTTATGCCATTGGCAGAATATCCCTTCAGCCCTTACTATGTCTGGCTGGAAGACCGCTTTGGTCTGTCTTGGCAACTGTCTTATGCACCTGACTTGGACAAGCCTTATCAGTTTGACATCTGCCTGCTCTTCTCGCAGGAACAGGTTGGTTTGTCCCAGCCTATGTTAGACTACTACAAGGACAAGCTCCCTCAGGCTAGTGTCGGTCAACTTTCCTACTACGGTGAAGGGGAAGCTGCTGTTGAGGCTGCTAAACTGAATTATGCAGAACTTCTTGTCGCTGGACAGAAATTGATTGTCATGGACCACGGCTACGGTGGCGAAGCTTCATTCAACGAAGCCTTCTCGCTCATGGTCTATGTGGATAGTCAGGATGAGCTCAATTTCTATTATGACCTCCTGTCCGCGGTGCCAGAGGCGGAAATGTGCGGTTGGGTCAAGGACCAGTTTGGGATTTCTTGGCAGATTGTACCGCGTATGTTGATGGAAGCATACGATACGGCTAGCCCAGAACAGATTAAGGCTGTGAATGCTGCAGTGTTGACCATGAAACGTCTAGATTTCGCAACTATTCAAACGATATTAAATTAGTCAAGATTGGCAGGAACTGGATAGCAGTTTCTGTTTTTTCTATTAGACAAGAATGAATGAATTGGCTCGGTTTTTGGTATAATGAAAGAAAGTAGAGGGGAGACCACATGAAAGCAATAGAAAGACGAAAGCACATTTTATCACTTTTACAGGAAACATCTCAACCACTTTCAGCGAATTACCTAGCAAAAGAATTTGGAGTGAGCCGTCAGGTGATTGTGGGAGATATAGCCCTGCTTCGAGCAGAGGGGGATCTGGTTTTGGCGACTCCGAGAGGCTACCTACTGCAGTCTTCTCTGGCGCCTCTTGAAGGAGCTTATATTCGTAAAATAGCTTGTCAACATGGACCAGAAGATGTTGAAAAAGAGTTGACTATCCTATTAGAGGGAGGAGCTCAAATCCTTGATGTCGAAATTGAACATCCTATTTATGGTCTATTATCTGGCAAACTAAATATTACCAGTTTTGAAGATCGGGACCGTTTTTTAGATGATTTGAGTCATTATAAAGGAGTACTATTGAGTAATTTAACAGAAGGAGTTCATACTCATACTGTCTCATTTCCCTCGGCTCAAGCCTACCAAGAACTTTCTTTGGTATTAAAGGCTGCAGGAATTTTGCTAGAAAATCAATAAAACATTACAGGTGTCTTGACACCTGTAATGTTCAGAACGTAGACAAACTAGCTTTTGTATAAATAAACTTAGTAGCTCCGCTAAGAAGAAATAAAAATTTGATTTATTTTGCAAGCGGAGCGAGCCCTAAGCCGGGACTTTCCGCTGTGATGAAAATGCTTGAAACGTTGTCGTTTCAAGCATTCGGAGCCTGTGAGACCTTAGGCTCAAAGGCTAGGTATGGAATTCCGAAGGAAGTCGCTACCGTCCGACATCACCTCAGGAAAGTCTGAAAAGAGACTTTGTCTACAAACTCAACATTACAGGTGTCTTGACACCTGTAATGTTTTGGTTTATAATCGAACCTATAGAAAGAGAGGTTCCTTATGTCCCAATTAACACTATCATCTAAAAGTTCCGTCAAGCAGCTATCAATTAGTGCAATTTTAACCGCATTTGCCATTTTAATACCTTTAATGATGCCGATTAAAATTGTTATTGGTCCAGCATCCTACACACTTGCTAGTCATATTCCGTTGTTTATTGCAATGTTTATTTCACCAGCAACGGCCATATTGGTAGCATTGGGCTCCAGTCTAGGCTTCTTTTTAGCAGGATTTCCTATTGTCATCGTATTTCGTGCATTAACTCACTTGATTTTTCTTACTCTGGGAGCTTTTTTAATAAAACGATTTCCAAGTTTTATGGACACCAAGCGTTTCTTCCTATTAGGGATTGGTCTCAATCTACTTCATGGCTTAGGGGAGTATATTGTGGTTATGGCCCTGACTTCGGGCGGGCAGACTTCAGATACTTATTGGATGACTATGCTTGGCTTAGTTGGTCTAGGTTCTGCACTTCATGGATTGCTCGATTTTAGTTTGGCATATTATTTTTGGAAAATCTTGAAAGAACGGAAAATTTATCAACCTTAATGTGAGTTGAGATAAAATATAGTCTAGAAGTCGGAGAAAAATCTCTGGCTTTTTCTTGTTTTTTCTGTAAATGTACGAGATTTATTCAATTTTTTTAAAAAATGTGTATAAATATGTTGCAAAAAGTATAAATATACACTATAATAGTCACTAAGTTTTATTTGCTAATTTAAATAGAAATGAGAATGTTTATGACGAAAGAAAAATTAATCCTAGCCTATTCAGGTGGTTTAGATACTTCGGTTGCTATTGCATGGTTGAAGAAGGATTATGATGTTGTCGCTGTCTGCATGGACGTGGGTGAGGGTAAGGATTTGGAATTTATCCATGACAAGGCCTTGTCGATCGGTGCGGTTGAGTCCCATGTTATCGATGTTAAGGAAGAGTTTGCCTATGACTACGTGCTTCCTGCCCTCCAAGCTCAAGCCTACTATGAGCAAAAATACCCATTGGTATCCGCTCTCAGCCGTCCTTTGATTTCTAAAAAACTGGTTGAAATTGCCCACCAGACTGGCGCGACGACTATTGCCCACGGTTGTACCGGTAAGGGAAATGACCAGGTTCGTTTTGAGGTGGCAATCGCTGCCCTGGATCCAAACTTGAAGGTTGTGGCTCCGGTTCGTGAATGGCACTGGTCTCGTGAGGAAGAGATTATCTTTGCCAAGGAAAATGGTGTGCCGGTTCCAGCTAATTTGGACAGCCCTTACTCAATCGACCAAAACCTTTGGGGTCGTGCCAATGAGTGTGGTGTCTTGGAAAATCCATGGAACGAGGCGCCAGAAGATGCATTCGGTATCACGACTGCTCCAGAAAAGGCACCAGATACGCCTGAATATGTCGAAATCGAATTTAAGGCTGGTGTACCTGTTGCCGTCAATGGAGAAGAGCTGAGCCTGGCTAATTTGATTCAGAAACTCAATGTGATTGCGGGCGCCCATGGTGTTGGTCGTATCGACCACGTTGAGAATCGTTTGGTGGGTATCAAGTCGCGTGAAATCTACGAGTGCCCAGGTGCCATTACCCTCTTGACAGCTCATAAGGAAATTGAAGATTTGACCCTGGTTCGTGAAGTAGCTCATTTCAAACCAATCATTTCCAATGAATTGTCAAACTTGATTTATAACGGTTTGTGGTTCAATCCAGCGACAGATGCCTTGAAGGCTTATTTGAAACAAACCCAGTCAGTGGTAAACGGTACTGCCAAGGTTAAATTGTTCAAGGGTACAGCTCAAGTCGTTGCTAGAAAATCACCAAACTCACTCTATGATGAAAATCTTGCAACCTACACAAGTGCAGATACCTTTGACCAGGCAGCAGCAGTCGGCTTTATCAAGCTCTGGGGCTTGCCAACCAAGGTAAATGCGGAAGTACATCACCAAAACCAATAGGAGATTTTGATGGAAAAGAAATTATGGGGCGGTCGTTTTGAGGCCAGCTTGGAGGCCTGGGTAGAGGAATTTGGTGCCTCTATCCGCTTCGACCAGAAACTAGCCAAGTTTGATATTCAAGGATCCATTGCCCATGTGACCATGCTGGGTCAGACAGGTATCATTGAGCAGGCTGAAGCAGACACTATCAAGGCTGGTCTGGAAGAGCTTTTGGCTGAGTATGAGACTGGTCAGCTGGAATTCGACGTGACCAACGAAGACATCCACATGAACATGGAATCGCTCTTGACGGAAAAAATCGGTCCAGTGGCTGGCAAGCTCCACACGGCTCGTTCACGGAATGACCAGGTCGCGACAGACATGCACCTCTATCTCAAGGACAAGCTCCATGAGGTGATTGAGAAATTGGCCAATCTACGTCAGGTCTTGGTCCATTTGGCTGAGGAACATGTGGAGACCGTTATGCCGGGCTATACGCACTTGCAGCATGCCCAACCCATTTCTTTTGGTCACCATCTCATGGCCTACTATCAAATGTTCACCCGTGACAGCGAGCGCTTTACTTTCAATATCCAGCATGCGGACATGTCACCGCTGGGCGCAGCGGCCCTTGCAGGAACTACTTTTCCCATTGACCGTCAACTGACTTCTGATTTGATGGGCTTTGCCAAACCTTACAGCAATTCATTGGATGCGGTGTCTGACCGTGATTTCATCTTGGAATTTTTGTCCAATAGCTCTATTCTCATGATGCATGCTTCTCGTTTATGCGAGGAAATCATCAACTGGTGTTCCCACGAGTACCAATTTGTCACCCTATCAGACACCTTCTCAACAGGTTCCTCTATCATGCCGCAGAAGAAAAATCCTGATATGGCAGAGTTGATCAGAGGAAAATCGGGTCGGGTAGTGGGCAATTTGGTTGGTTTACTGACCGTCATGAAGGCTCTGCCATTGGCCTACAACAAAGACCTACAGGAAGATAAAGAGGGCATGTTTGACACGGCGGAGACCATTACAGTTGCCATTGACATTCTGGCCGGTATGCTGGAATCCATGACCGTTCACAAGGATAGAATGGCTGTTTCAACTGAGAAAGACTTCTCCAATGCGACTGAGCTGGCAGACTACTTGGCCAGCAAGGGAATGCCTTTCCGCCAGGCCCATGAAGTGGTCGGCAAGCTAGTCTTGGAATGCACCAAGGCTGGTCACTACTTGCAGGATATTCCGCTGGAACGTTACCAAGAAGTGACGGACTTGATTGAGGAGGACATCTACCAGGCCCTGCAATCTCGTACAGCGGTGGAACGCAGAACCTCACTGGGTGGGACAGGATTTGAGTCAGTTCAACACCAAATTCAGCAAGCGACAGCAGAATTAAACCCAGATAAATAATGAAAAATGCCTCTAAACGTGATGTTTATTGGCTTTTTTGAATTTTATGGTATAATAGAGGTAATTTTGAAAGATGGAGTGACAGTTTGAGAAAAAGCTACCGTGTCAAGCGCGAACGAGATTTCAATGATATTTTTTCCAAGGGACACAATGTTGCCAATCGACGCTTTGTGGTCTACCGTTTAGCCAATCAAAAAGAGCATTTTCGTGTAGGTTTATCTGTCAGCAAGAAGTTAGGAAATGCCGTCACACGCAATAAAATCAAGCGTCGCCTGCGGCATGTTCTGCTTGAATTGAAAGAGGATATACAGGCAGAGGATTTTGTTATCATTGCCCGTAAGGGTGTGGAGGAATTGACCTACCAAGAAATCAAGAAGAATCTGCTCCATGTTTTGAAACTTGCGAAACTCTACCAGGAAGGTGTTGAGATTGAAAAAGAAAATTAAATGGGCGGGCCTCTTGACCCTGTCCCTTGTCGTGTTAGCGGCCTGTGGAAATCAAGCCAGCAACCAATCTTCGGGTGCCTGGGATTCACTCATTGAGTGGTTTGCCAGCATCATCCAATTCTTGTCTATCAATGGTCATATCGGTATTGGGATTATCCTTTTCACTATCTTGATTCGGACCTTATTGTTGCCACTCTTTCAGATTCAGGCAAAATCCTCTCGCAAGATGCAGGAAATTCAGCCGCAGCTGAGAGAGTTGCAGGAACGCTATCCAGGCAAGGATATGGAAAGCCGCCAATTATTGGCTGAAGCGACCCAGCGTCTTTACAAAGAAAACGGCGTCAGCATGGGGTCATCCTTTATACCGCTTTTGATCCAGATGCCCATTCTTTTGGCTCTTTTCCAAGCCCTGACTAAGGTGGATGCTCTCAAGGTTGGCCAGTTTCTCTGGATGAACTTGGGTCAGCCGGACCCGTACTTTATTTTGCCGATTCTGGCTGCGGTCTTCACCTTCCTTAGTACCTGGTTGACCAATAAGGCTGCGCCAGAGAAAAATGGTGCTCTGACCGTGATGATGTACGTCATGCCGTTTCTCATTTTCTTCTTTGCGGTGACGTCAGCTAGCGGGGTTGCCCTTTATTGGACCGTGTCCAACGCCTACCAAGTCGTTCAAACCTTGATTTTCAATAATCCTTTTAAAATCATAGCAGAGCGTCAAGCTAAGATTGATGCAGAGAAAGCGCGCCAGGCTAAAATCAGGAAAGCTCAGAAAAAAGCCCAGAAAAAGAAATAGGATAGTAGGAGAGAAAAGATGAAATTTACAGGTGCAAATGTTGAAGAAGCCATCCAAAATGGTTTGGCAGAATTAAATATCCCTCGTAAGAAGGCACATATTACTGTCGTTGCTCGTGAGAAAAAAGGTTTCCTTGGTTTTGGTAAGAAACCAGCGGTCGTCGATATTGATGTTATCAATGAAACAACGGTTGTCAAGGCTAACCAGAAGGCTGTTCGTGGCGTTCCAGATGAAATCAACGAGCAAAACGAGCCAGTGAAAAGCGTATCAGAAGCGACGATTGACCTTGGTAAGGTTGTTGCCGCTGTTAAGGAATACGAAAAGTCTGGTGAGGTCTTAGAGGATGATATCAAGGCTCAGATTCTGAAAAATGAAAAAGAAGCGACTACGATTTTAGAAGAAACAGGTCGTATCGAAATTTTGCCAGAAGAACTCCTGCAACCGGCCACTGCAGAAGAGACAATTGAAGAAGTTGTTGAAACTCCTGAGGCTACTGAGGAGACAGAGCCTGTTTCAAAATCGGAAGAGTTTTCCGACTTAGACATTAAAATCGAGTACCAGCATGACATTGAGCAGGTGGTGGCAGAAGTATCAGCTTACGTGCAGGAAATCTTGGATGACATGGACGTTGAGGCACGGATCGAGACCAGCCATAACCGCCGTACCATCAACATTCAGGTTGATACAAATGAGCCTGGTCGCGTAATCGGCTACCACGGCAAGGTCTTGAAGGCGTTGCAATTGTTGGCGCAGAACTTCCTCTACAACCGCTATGAGCGCAATTTCTACATCAATATCAATGTTAATGACTATGTGGAACATCGTGCAGAAGTCTTGCAAGGCTACGCTCAAAAATTGGCGGAGCGGGTCCTGGCAGAACAAGAGGCCTATCACACAGATCCGATGTCTAGCAGTGAGCGCAAGATTATCCACCGGATTATTTCCAAAATGGACGGCTTGACCAGCTATTCTGAAGGTAGCGAGCCTAACCGCTATGTGGTCGTGGACATTGAAGGACACAACGATTAAAAGAGGTTTAGCCTCTTTTTTTCACACTCCTTACTGAAAATAGGTCAAAATGCCTTGACAAACAGTCAGAATTCTTATAAAATAGTTTGGTATGTTTAGTAACTGATCAAAACTAGCCGGCTAAACGAATACAAGAATCTAAGAGGAGGTATTCATCGTGAAACGTACTTTTCAACCAAGTAAAATCCGTCGTGCTCGTAAACACGGATTCCGTAACCGTATGTCAACCAAAAACGGCCGTCGTGTCTTAGCAGCTCGTCGTCGTAAAGGACGTAAAGTGCTTGCAGTGGCATAAGAAGTCGAATGTAAAACCAGCAGAAACTCGAGTCTGCTGGTTTTTTCTTTTTTAATAATAAACAGATAGGTGAGATGGAAGGACCGAGATACGAATAGGAAGACGATCTCCCTCGTCTCCATCAATGTTGATTTGTAGGTCCCCATCGAGAAGTTTGATTTCCCCTTCCTTGAAGGTTGCATAACCCAGGCTATTACTTTCTTCTGTGACGCCGCCCATCAGCTGAGGAATGGCAGATACCGTATTTAAGAAGTGGCTATCTTTCAGATAGAGCAGGTGTAAAAGGCCGTCATCTACCTTGGCATCTGGAAGAAGGGTTTCAAACCCACCAATGGAATTAGTCAGTCCAATCAGGATGGTTGTCGAGGCAATTTCCTTAGTCTCACCGTCTAATTGAATCTGAAACTCATAGCGTTGGTTGTTTATCAATTCCTTGAAGCCATTGATGAAATAGGCCATCTTCCCATAGCGGGTTTTCTCATCTGGATCAACATTATTGATAGCTTGTGGAATAGCGCCGATTGCCACGACATTCATAAAGTAGCTATCGTTGACCTGGCCAATATCAAGAGGGCGCTTACGGTTTGGATCAAATTGTTTAATAGCTTGCGCTGGATCAAGGGGAATTCCCAAGGCTCGCGCTAAGTCGTTGACCGTACCTAGTGGGAAAAATCCAAAATTCGGTCGATATTCTTCCTTAGCCAGACCATTGATGCCCTCGTTAACTGTCCCATCTCCGCCCATGACAAAGACACTGTCAAAACCTTCTTGCGCAGCCTCCTTGACGAATTGGCAAGCATCTCCGCCTTTTTGAGTTTCTTTTATAAGGACTTGGTTAAAATATTCCTCCAATTTGGCCTGGGCCAAGTCTCTAAACTCCAGGGCACGTTCCCCACCAGAACTAGGATTCACTACTAATAAAGCTTTTTTCATGCGAGTCTCCTTTCAAAATACAACTTACCTCTATATTATAAGGTATTTAGGCTGTGATTGCAAAAGGAAGCTCCTTGTCACGTGAATTCAATATATCAAAAAACAATTAAAAGTGATATACTAGGATATTATAAGGAGGAATCGATATGGTAACAAAAGAAGAAGCAGTCCAATTGTTACAGGACATGATACAGATTAATACAGAAAATGACAATGAAGAAGAACTGGCTCGCTATATTCAAGAGTTTTTATCTGCTCATGGCATCGAGAGCGAGTTAGTGGAATTTGCGCCAAGACGTGCCAGTTTAGTAGCGGAAATTTCAAATGGGCCTGGGAAAAAATTGGGTCTAACTGGTCATTTGGATGTTGTCAGTGCTGGAAATGCCGAGGATTGGACCCATTCTCCTTTTTCAGGTTTCGTTGATGAAAACAAGATTCTTTGGGGACGGGGAGCTTCAGATATGAAGTCGGGTCTTGCAGCTCTTGTTCTGGCTATGGTTGCCCTCCATGAATCACAAGACTATTCAGGGACCATTCGATTGTTGGCGACTGTTGGTGAAGAAGTTGGAGAATATGGTTCCAAGCAGCTAACGAAGCTGGGCTATGTGGATGATTTAGATGGTATGCTAATTGGAGAACCTTGTAATATTGGGATTATTTATGCTCATAAAGGCTCGTTGAACTACAAGGTCACTTCCAAGGGTACGGCAGCCCATTCTTCCATGCCAGAACTCGGGAACAATGCCATTGAGCACCTCAATCATGCTATGCTGAAGATATCAGAAGCTATTGCACAAGAAGCAACAAAGCATACTGATCCAGAGTTGGGTCAAACCTTTCATAATATTACGGTGGTAACAGGGGGGCAACAGGTGAATTCTATTCCCGATTGGGCAAGTTTTGAAGCTAATGCCAGGACAATCCCTGCTTTTGATAACCAAGACGTAATTCGAACAGTCAAGGAAGTGATTGAAGAGCTGAATGAGCAAGAAGGATTTGATTTAAGTATAGAGGTGACTGCTGATCAAAAACCAGTTGTTAGTGATAAGAATTCTCCACTCATTCAGTCTATTTTGAAAGTACAGCAGCAGTTTCCTAGTTTACAGGTTCCTGCCCAGTTGAAGCAGATGGAAGAGGTTTTAGGAGGTGACCTGTCAGGACAAAACGATCTGCCAACCACCTTAGTCCCTCTAGCGGTGTCGGGAACAACCGATGCAGCCCAATTTACTCTGTCGGAGAAAACGTTTGACGTGGCCGTCTATGGCCCAGGCATTCCCATGCTCAATCACAAGATTGATGAACGTTTACCGGTGGAGCAGTACTGGGATTTTATTGCGATTTATCAAGCCATTCTATCTGACTATCTTTCATAATTGGAATGTTTGCCGGATACTGATGAAAGATAAAACTGTTATCGGGGTCATCTGTTCATACTCTATTCAAAAATATAATATACTAGAGACAGAAAAGGTCTCACAGGATTTAAGGACGGCCAGCTTGAAGAATGACCATAAAAGAAAGCATCGGACAGGGTTCGGTGCTTTTTCTCAGCCAAAGACAGAGGTGGCTTATGGTATAATAGTAGAAAAGAAAGAGAAGTATGATGATAGAAATTTTTGATACCCACACCCACCTCAACGTCGAGCAGTTTGACGGTCGGGTCCAAGAAGAATTAGACTTTGCTAAGGAAATGGGGGTCACCCTCCACAACGTTGTCGGTTTTGACCGAGCAACCATTGACAAGGCTATGGAACTAGCAGATCAGCATCCCGAAATCTATCTGACATTGGGCTGGCATCCGACAGAGGCTGGGACCTATGATGAAGAAGTTGAACGTTATTTACTCAGGGCTCTTAAACATCCCAAGGTCATTGCCCTGGGGGAGATTGGGCTGGACTACTACTGGATGACGGCGGATAAGGAAACCCAGGCTCGTGTTTTCAAGCGACAGATGGAGCTGGCCAAGCAGTTGGACTTACCCTTTGTGGTTCATACTCGCGACGCTCTGGAAGATACTTACCAGATCATCAGGGAAGTCGGTGTCGGTCCACGCGGAGGCATCATGCATTCCTTCTCTGGCACTCTGGAGGAGGCTCAAGCTTTCATGGACCTGGGTATGCACATCTCATTCTCGGGAGTGGTGACCTTCAAGAAAGCTGTCGAACTTCAGGAAGCGGCGCAAGCATTGCCCCTAGAAAAAATCCTGGTCGAGACGGATGCGCCCTACCTGGCCCCAGTTCCCAAGCGTGGTCGGGAAAATCGCACCGGCTACACTAGATATGTGGTGGATATGCTGGCCCAGCTTCGCAACCAATCGGTCGAAGAGGTGGCGAGAGCGACCTACGAGAATGCAAGGAGCTTGTTCAGAATTGACACAGAAAATTAAGATACAAGAAGTCCTCGTTGTCGAGGGAAAGGACGATACGGCAAACTTGAAGCGGTTTTATGAGGTGGATACCTACGAAACCAGAGGCTCTGCCATATCAGACGATGACTTGGAACGCATCGAGAAACTCCATGACCTGCGGGGAGTCATTGTCTTTACCGACCCAGACTACAATGGGGAGCGGATTCGAAAGATCATTATGCAGGCCATTCCCACGGTCAAACACGCCTTCTTACAGCGGGACGAGGCTACACCTAAATCTAAGACAAAAGGGCGGTCCTTGGGCATTGAGCACGCCAGCTTTGAGGACTTGGAAAAGGCCCTCGCAGGCGTTCGTGGCTACTATGATGATGAACATAACTTTGACATCACCAAGTCAGATCTAATGCGCCTAGGGCTCCTTATGGGCGGAGACAGTCGCAAGCGGAGGGAGTATCTGGGAGAAAAGCTCCGCATCGGCTACTGCAATGGTAAGCAACTCCTCAAACGCTTGGAACTGTTTGGGATAAGCTTGGCGGAAGTTGAGGAGTGTATGGTGAGCTATCATGGATAGAGTTTACGCTGTTAAGTGCTTGGTAAAAAACGAGTTTGAGCCAACTTATGAGAATTACTCATCTTATGAAGAAGTGACCTACTTGCTGCCGGCTAATGTCCTTGTTTGGGAGGATGAGCAGGTTGATAAGAACAAACTAGCTGACTATTTGCGTGGTTCAGTTGAAGATGGCTATGTCAATGCGGAAGGTATTTGGAAGCAGAGCCGTTTGTTTCATATTGCCGGTGTGCTAGAAATGGACGACAGGGTAGAGTTTGATGGACCAGCCGTGGAAGTCTATCGCTGGTTTTACAATTTTGAACGTCCTGTTACTGAGGAAGAATTTTTGAATCTCTATTATTTTGATGATTTGGGGAGATAGGGAATGTCTAGACGAGAGCAAATCATCCTAACCAATATGTGTATGATTACAGACGGTCAGCAGGTATTGGTCCAGAATAGGAAGTCAGAGAAGTGGCCGGGAGTCACGTTTCCGGGTGGCCATGTCGAACGTGGCGAGAGTATTATTTCCTCCGTCATTCGTGAGGTCAAAGAAGAAACGGGCTTGACTGTATTCAACCTCGAACTCTGTGGCATTCAAAACTGGACGGACCCTACTGACCACTATCGCTATCTGGTATTTTGCTACAAAACCAGCCATTTTTCAGGCTCTATCCAAACTTCAGATGAGGGGGAGGTCTTCTGGATTGACCGTGCAGAATTGAAGAATCTCCAACTTGCTGACGGTTTTGAATCCATGTTGGAAATCTTTGAACATCCACAACTGACGGAGAATTTTTACTGGTTTGAAGATGGCGCGTGGAAGGTGGAGAATCGCTAAAGAGTTGTACAATAAGTTTGACAACTCTTTTTTTCTATGCTATAGTAAGCCTAGAAATGATGAGAGGTATTGCTTATGGAAGCTATTGTATATTCCCATTTTCGAAACCACTTAAAGGACTATATGAAAAAGGTCAATGACGAGTTTGAGCCTTTGGTCGTGGTTAATAAAAATCCAGAGGAAGATATTGTTGTACTCTCAAAGAGCGAGTGGGATAGCTTACAAGAAACCCTCGCTGTTGCTCGGAATGCCTACCTATCTCAGAAAGTCTTGCGTGGTATGGCTCAAGTCAAAGCGGGGCAAACCCAAGAACGCAATCTGATAGAGGCGGACTAATATGGGAATCCATTTTACAGACGACGCCTGGGAAGACTATCTTTATTGGCAAGGTCAGGATAAGAAAACACTGAAGAGAATCAATAAGATTATCAAGGATATGCAGCGACATCCTTTTGAAGGCATTGCCAAGCCAGAACCTTTGAAGTATGACTATCAAGGTGCCTGGTCAAGAAGGATTGATGCGGAGAATCGCTTGATTTATATGCTAGAAGCAGACCAATTGTATATCTTGTCTCTAAAGGACCATTATAGGTGAGGGTTGAGGAAAAAAGATAAAAGATGTAGATAATCAGACTGACTAAAATTGATTTTGTTACCTCGCTGTCTATCTGAAGCTTGTCTAGAAATAAAAAACAAGAAAGAACACACATGAGAATCGCAGACAAAAACGTTACCCGCGCCGTCCTGGAACGCCACGGGTTTACCTTTAAGAAATCCTTCGGTCAGAACTTTTTGACCGATACCAATATTTTACAGAAGATTGTAGATACGGCTGAGATTGACCAGAATGTCAATGTCATCGAAATCGGGCCTGGAATCGGGGCCTTGACCGAGTTTTTGGCGGAGAGTGCCGCCGAAGTCATGGCCTTTGAAATTGACGACCGCCTGATTCCGATTTTGGCGGATACCTTGGGTCGCTTTGACAATGTGACTGTGGTCAACCAAGATATCCTAAAGACCGACCTGCAGACCCAGATTCAGAATTTCAAGAATCCTGACCTACCCATCAAGGTTGTGGCCAACCTGCCCTACTACATCACTACCCCCATCCTCATGCACCTGATTGAGAGCAAGATTCCCTTCAGCGAGTTCGTGGTCATGATGCAGCGGGAGGTGGCCGACCGCATCTCTGCCGAGCCAAACACCAAGGCCTACGGTAGCCTGTCCATTGCGGTCCAGTACTACATGACTGCCAAGGTGGCCTTCATCGTGCCTCGCACTGTCTTTGTGCCCGCTCCAAACGTGGATTCCGCCATTCTCAAAATGGTCCGTCGTGACCAACCCCTGGTGAGTGTCAAAGATGAAGATTTCTTCTTCCGTGTGTCCAAGGCCAGCTTTGTTCACCGCCGCAAGACCCTGTGGAACAACCTGACCAACCATTTCGGCAAGTCCGAAGAGGTCAAGGATAAGCTGACGCAGGCACTTGGCATGGCAGAGCTGGAAGCCAGTGTCCGTGGAGAAGCCCTTTCCATGGCAGACTTCGCGCGTCTATCTGACAGCCTCCGGGAAGTCGGTTTATAAGCAAGTATTGATTGCGGAGAAATCTGCAATCAATATTTATTTTAATGGAAAATTGTTTCCCTATTTGCCTTGTTCGTTGACAGTGGGTGGAAAGCTTGCTATACTGAAAAGTGACTAACTTTTGAAAAATATTGTCTGCAAATTGGCAGAATATTTACAAAAACAAGAGAGGATTTCCCTCTTTTTTTATGAAGGTATCGATATGTTAAAAACTATGCTAAAAAAGCATCCCCATTTAGTAGCCCTGGGCCTATTTGTGGGCTTTTCTTTATTATTATTGGTTCCCCACTTGCTCACTAAGGGCATGGTGACAGGTGCGGACTTGATTTTCCACTACAATCGTTTCTATGATGCGGCTATGCAGATGAAGGAGGGGAATTTCTCCTATATCATCAGTTTGTATGGCTACCAGCAGTCAGGACGGATTGTCAATGCTCTCTATGGACCTTATTTTGCCTATTTACAGGGGGCGCTAGTTCTTTTAAGTGGGACCTGGTTCCGCTATCAGATTTTATCCAATCTTTTCTTGGGAACTCTGAGTGCAACCTCCCTCTATTTCCTCATGCGTGAGGTCAAGGTCAAATATACTCATTCCATTCTCTTATCTATGTTCTTTGTGACGACCTACTCCATTCAGTATTGGTGGGCAACCCAAGGATTTACCAGCTGGGGAGTGGCTCTCTTTCCGCTTTGTTTGATTCCTGCGGTTCGTTTCTTACAGACTAAAAAAGTACCGATATTCCTCATGGCAGGAGCTGTGGGTCTTATGTTACAGGTCCATATGCTATCGACCTTGTTCTTGGTTATTGCCTATGGCATTCTCTTTTTCATTGGTTGGTGGAAATCAGACCAAAAATGGAAGATTATTGGGCAAGTAGCCCTGTCGGTAGGGATTTTCCTGCTCCTGACCATCAATATCTGGTTGCCACTGGTTTATATCAACGCGACCAACACTTTGGTGCCACCATTTGTTAACAAGAAATTTGTTCAAAATACTGTCACATGGCTGAAAACAGCCTTTCTCTACTATCCATATCCATTGCCAATTTTCTTTGGAATTTATTTCTATTTCTTGGTGAAAAATTGGAAGAAACAATCGCTGGTTCTGGCTGGCCTTGCTCTTACCTACGCAGTATTTTTAATTTTGTCAACCAACCTCTTCCCTTGGCAATTAGTAGCTGGCAAGGGGATTGACTTAGTTGAGTTGATCCAATTTCCTTTCCGTTTCTTCCTCTATGCCAATGCCTTGTTATTAGGAGTGGTAGGGCTACAAGTATCTGGCTTGTCAGAAAAAATGCAGAAAATTTTCTCTGGTTTGACTGTTATTTCTTTGCTTGTTTCGGTCGGTTTCCTCTGGAATGAAAGTTTTAAGGAAATCAATGGACATTACTATAGCGAGACCTTCCTGCAAAAACGAATTCATACGACCTTGTATGGCACGACGGAAGAGTTACGAGCTTCTTTCCATTCTAAAGACTTGGGCGAATTTATCCACATTGCTCAGAAATCCACGCCGGACTATGTACCAGATTTATCAGAAAAGACTGGACATCTGACCAACGAAGAGTCGGATAATACCTATTTTACCTATCGTGACCAAGTGATTTTACCAAATCAAGATTTTGTCAAAGAAGTTGATGGTAATCAGCTGGTGGTGACTTGGACGGCGTCAGAAGCAGAAGAAACTGCGGTACCAGTTATTGTTTACCAAGACAGTCAGCTTATTTTGAATGATACCGCTTTAGATAGAGAAGATATGATTCTTTCCACAATCGGTGTACCAACAGTTACCAGCCAACCGGGGCAGAATACCCTAATTCTATCCTACAAACAACAATGGTGGTTACTGCCTGTTATCGCGATTAGCTTGACTGGATGGCTAGTCTGGTCGATGTACTACATCTTTATTTACCAAAAATCAAACCTTTCCTAAGAGAGAAATGTTATGAAACAAATTAATCCAAAGGCAAGCAAGCAATTTATTCTGGTTATGATTATGACCGTTTTGCTGGCGATGGGTCGGGCTCTATTACTAAGTGGAGTATCTTTCCCGCTCTGGTTTATCCCCCTGCCCTTGCTTGCCTATCTTATTTTTACTTTTTATATCTTGGTCCTGCTGGATAAGTACGAACAGTTTATCAAGACCAAAACCTTTGCCAAGTATGTCGGCTATTTTCTAGGCTTTCTGTATCTTGTCAATCTAGTCTATCGGCTCAATGCCAAGAAATATCAACCCTGGAATATTTTCCGTAATAATCTCTTTCAATTTGAGTTTCTATTGATGTTGGCTCTTCCAGTATTGTTGGCATTTTTATGGCGGAAGAAGACGGGAATTCGAGAAAAATTAAGCCAGTGGTCAGCCAATCACTTGGTACCAGATGGCTATTTGCTCTTGACCAGTTTGCTTTCTCTCAGCCCTCTAGCTATCTCTTATTGGAAAGATAGCCATTATGAGAGTTTGGTTGAGAAAGGTTCTTACATAGAGTTTTTCAGCCAGACACCGCTGTTTGCGCCTATTCATTTTATAGGGACCTATATATTTCTCTGCTATCTTCATAAGGCATTTGTAGAGTTTAAGGCCAATCGGACCAATGTCCACAGCATGGTCTTTATCAGTCTGGTGCTGGCAAGCCTGTCCCATATCGGCTATCAGGTCTCTATGGCTGGGGCGACGGGGTCTTATTTTACCCGCCATCTCTTCCCTGGTGCCATTATTTTTCAGATAGGCTGTCTCTTTTTGCTCAACGTCATCATCAGCCTAATGCTCAATCGCCAGGTCCTGTCGGCGGCTGTTATTGCCAGTCTCAATGTGACCTTGATTACAGCCAATTTCCTCAAATTCCGCTACCGGTCAGAGCCTCTGACTCCAAATGATTTCAAGTGGATTGGAAATATGGGGATGATTCTCAGCTTCATCAGTTTGCGCATTGTCCTTGTATCAGTCGTCTTTCTAATCATCGCCGCTTATTTCTATCGTCGTATTCACAGGCGCTATTTCCTGGGGTCAATTGTAAAGACCTTCTGGAAGCGCTTGGTGACGGTTGCCATGATTGTTTTCTTGATTGTGGGAATGGGCTTTGCTATCCGCAAGGAAAAAGACCACAAGATTGCCAGTTGGATACCGATTTTGTCCCAGGTCAATAATTGGCGGAACGTGGATTGGAAGGGCTATGCTTTCGTGGCTCGTTATCGCACGCTATCCTTCCTCTGGCTGCAACAGTTGAGTAAGACCAGTATGGAAGAACCGCAGGGATATTCGGAGAAAACCATTAAGGCTATCGTCAAGAAATATGAAAAGCTGGCAGAGGAAATCAACGCTGAACGTGCCAATCAGCTGACCGACCAGACCGTTATTTACATTCTCAGCGAGAGTCTAGCGGACCCGAGACGGATTCCGGGTGTGACCTTGAGCCAGAATGTCCTGCCAAATATTGAACAGATTATGAGCCAGACGACCAGCGGTCTCATGAAGAGTGACCATTATGGTGGGGGTACGGCTAATATTGAGTTTCAGGTTTACAGTGGCTTGCCTTTTTACAATTACAATTCGTCCATTTCGTCTGTCTATCTGGATGTGGCACCTCGGATGAAGAAGTTGCCAAGTATCAGTGATTTGTATGCGGACACGGCGCGTGTGGCCATCCATCCTTATTTTGATACCAGTTACAACCGCAATGCCATCTACAAGCAGCTGGGGATTGAGCAATTTTACACCTTGAACTCTACGACCCATCCTATTGCGGTGACGGCTGAGGATTATCAGGGGAATTTTGTCAGCGACAAGAAGACCTATGATTTGATACTGGAGCAGGTGCGGTCAGGTAATCCTCGATTTGTCTCGGCTATAACCATGCAAAACCATGTCCAGTGGCACTCAGAGGAGCCAGTTGCCATTACAGGTACAGGGGTCAATTTCACGGCTGAGGAAAATGCCAATTTGACCAGCTATGCAAGACTTTTGTCCTTTACGGACCAGTCGACCCGCGATTTCTTGGACCAGCTCAAGCAGTTGGATCAAAAGGTAACGGTTGTCTTCTATGGCGACCACCTGCCGGGGCTCTATCCTGAGTCAGCTTTTGTGACAGACCCTAGCCTCCAATACAAGACGGATTACTTCATTTGGAGCAATTTTGAGACGGAGGACCGTCATTACGAGTTGGTCAATTCCAGCGATATGAATGCCCTCATGCTAGAGACCACCAATGCCAAGGTCAGCCCTTACTATGCCCTCTTGACGGAAGTCCTCCACAAGGACCGAGTGGGTTTGACCGAGCGCGATGCCAAGGTAGCAGAAGAACTCAAGATGGTCCAGTACGACCTATCGACAGGCAAGGGCTACCTGCTCAAACAAAAGAATTTCTTTAAGGTTACGGAATAACACTAAAACCCAAGCCAGTTGTCTGACTCGGGTTTTGAGTTTTTATCATGATATGCGGAGGAAGGGATTTGAACCCTCACACCCGATGGGCACATGCGCCTGAAGCATGCGTGTCTGCCGTTCCACCACCTCCGCTTATAGATACTATTATACTACGTTTTTCTTCATTTGGCTAGAGGCAAATGCAACTTTACATCTTTCTCTATTTGGCTTATACTGGGAGTGGGCCAGAACTCAGAAAGTTGAAAGAGTTCGTTTGCCCCCCACAGCTTCAAAGGTTCCTCGAGCCTTTTGAACAATCAACCCCTGCGCTAATGTGTTTCTCCTAATCAAATAGTTTGGTGTAGGGAGTTTATACCAATCTAGATTTGAATTTTTCTTGGAGAAATGAGGGGGTTTATGTTATTGTCTTTGGCCTTAATTTGTATAGCAGCGGTTACTGTTTCTTGGCTATGCCAAAAGGGTGGTCTGTCTAAAATCATTGGTTTCCTGCTTGTTGGTATGCTGCTGGGACCCTATGTTGGGAATTGGATTGATAGGAGTTTATTGGATAATTCAGCAGATATTCGTAAGATTGCCCTGATTATTATTTTGATAAAGGCAGGTTTGACCATAAAATTATCGGATTTCAAGTCCATTGGTCGGTCAGCCGTGCTTATGTCCTTCCTGCCAGCCTGTGCAGAGTTGGTCGGCTATACCCTGTTGGCGCCTCTTTTCTTTGACCTGTCCTATGGGGAGGCCGCTCTGATGGGCAGTGTCATGGCAGCAGTATCTCCTGCGGTTGTTGTTCCGCGCATGGTGGACTTGATTGAAAATAAAGTTGGCCATCAGAAGAAAATTCCCCAATTGATACTGGCGGGGGCCACCTTTGACGATGTGGTGATTGTCCTGTTTACGTCCTTCCTTAGCCTGGTTCAGAAGGGGGATTACCAAGTCCTATCCCTGGTCAATATACCACTGACTATTCTGACCAGTATGCTAGTGGGGGTCTTGGCAGGCTTAGCCTTTGCCAGTTTCTTGAAAACAATTCGCCAGTCTGACAGTCTTCCTCCTATCTACCAATACTTCTTACTCTTTAGCTTGTCCTTCTTGTTGGCGACGATTGAGGCCCGCTATGCCAATCAATTTCCATTCTCAGGCTTGTTGGCTATTCTGGTGGCGACCATGGTGGTCAATCGTCAGGCCTTGCCGGTTGAGGTTGCAGGGTTTGCTGGTTTCTTTAGCCGTTTGTGGGTCATTGGGGAAATTTTCCTCTTTGTCTTGGTCAGGGCCATCGTGGATATTTCCTACGTTGCAGTGGCTGGTTTGCCAGCGCTGGGCTTGATTGCTCTGACCCTGGTCATCCGCTCCCTGGCTGTCTGGCTTAGCGTCAGTGGCAATGGCTTTAGTAAGCGGGAAAAGCTGTTCTGTGTCATTGCCTATCTGCCCAAGGCAACTGTTCAGGGGGCTATCGGTGGTATTCCCCTGGCGGCCGGTCTGGCTACTGGGCAATTGATTTTATCTGTGGCTGTTTTGGGGATTCTAGTCACCGCACCTCTAGGGGCTATCCCGCTGGACCGATTTGGCAAAGAATTACTAGAAAAATAGCCGTAAGTAGAAAAACGCACTATGGATAAAAAGAGTCAGTTTTTAGATGAGGGAGTAGCAGTTAAACACCTGTTATTCCCTTTTTTCTAGGGAATTTTGGTATAATACTTATAAGAATACCCAAAGGAGTCTTGTTTGCAAGGAAGAATTATTAAGGCCTTGGCTGGTTTTTACTATGTCGAGGCGGATGGACAGATTTATCAGACCCGAGCGCGGGGAAATTTTCGCAAGAAAGGCCAGACGCCCTACGTTGGAGATTTTGTGGACTTTTCGGCTGAGGAGCAGTCGGAGGGCTACATTTTAAAAATCCATGAGCGCAAGAATAGCTTGGTGCGGCCACCCATTGTCAATATTGACCAAGCGGTCGTGATTATGTCGGCCAAGGAGCCGGATTTTAATGCCAATCTCTTAGACCGTTTTTTGGTGCTCTTGGAGCAAAAGGAGATGGAACCGATTGTTTACATTTCCAAGATGGATTTGCTGGAGGACCATGCGGAAATGGATGCCTTCAAGGCCATCTATGAAAAAATTGGCTATCCCTTCATTTTCAGCTTGGAGGAGCTGACGCCGCTCTTGACCGACAAGGTCACGGTCTTTATGGGTCAGACAGGTGTGGGCAAGTCGACCCTGCTCAATCGCCTTGCGCCAGATTTGGCCTTAGAAACGGGGGCGATTTCAGACAGCCTTGGTCGCGGTCGCCATACGACACGTGCGGTCAGTTTTTACAATGTATTCGGCGGGAAAATTGCGGATACACCGGGCTTTTCATCCTTGGACTACGAGGTCAAGGAGGCAGAGGCTCTGACGGATTGTTTCCCAGAAATTGCGGAGGCCAGTCAGGCTTGCAAGTTCAGAACTTGTACTCATACCCACGAGCCGGAATGTGCAGTCAAGGCAGCGGTAGAAAGCTTTGCCATTTCCCAAAGTCGCTTTGACAATTACCTGCAATTTTTGAGTGAAATCCAAAATCAGCGCGAAACCTATAGCAAAGTTAGTAAGAAATTCAAATAGAAAGTTGGTTCCTATGTCACATTACAAGATTGCGCCATCTATCTTGGCGGCAGATTATGCAAATTTTCAATCAGAACTGGAGCGCCTAGAGGCGGTTGGTGTTGAATATGTCCACATCGACGTCATGGACGGTCATTTTGTGCCCAATATCAGTTTCGGTGCTGACGTGGTGGCTGCCATGCGTCCCTATAGCAAACTGGTCTTTGACTGCCATTTGATGGTGTCCAATCCAGAAAATCATATCGAAACCTTTGCCCGTGCGGGTGCGGACATTTTAACCATTCACGCTGAGGCGACCCTACATCTGCATGGAACCTTGCAGAAAATCCATGCGGCGGGTATGAAGGTTGGCGTGGTTATCAATCCGGGTACGCCTTTGGTGACCATTGAGCCTGTGCTCAATTTGGTGGACCAAGTGCTCCTGATGACAGTCAATCCGGGCTTCGGCGGTCAGGCCTACATTCCAGAGGTGGCTGAAAAGATTGCAGCCTTGGTGGAAATGCGCAAGGCTAAGGGATTGGATTTTGACATCGAGGTCGACGGTGGTATTGATGATAAGACCATTCATTCTGCCAAGGACGCGGGCGCTAACGTCTTTGTGGCTGGCTCCTTCCTCTTCAAGGGTGACTTGGAGGCCAATGTTGCCAAGTTGAGAGCAGCTCTTCATGATTAGGGTCGCAGTCGTCGCTGGTGGACAGTTTGACAGCTTGCCTGCGCCTGTGGACCTCTATGTGGGCGTAGATGCAGGTTGTTTACGGCTTTTGGAAAATGACCTTCCTCTTGATATGGCAGTTGGCGATTTTGACTCGGTCAGCCCAGCGGATTTATCGCGGATTGAGGAAAGAGCAGAGCTGGTTATCAAGGCCCCAGCTGAGAAGGATGATACGGACTTGGAATTGGCGCTCAAGGAGATTTTCAAGCGGCATCAAACGGCACAGGTTCAGATTTACGCAGCCTTTGGCGGTCGAATGGACCATGTCATGACCAATTTGTTTCTGGCAGCAGAACCTAATTTGGCGCCATTTATGGAGCATATCGAGCTAGTGGACCAACAGAATGTCATTCGTTTTCGGCCGGCTGGACAGCACAGGATTTCACCGATTGCGGGTATGACCTATATTTCCTTCATGCCGTCCGACGGCAGTCGCTTGACCATCAAATATGCCAAGTATCCCTTGGACGACGAAAATTATTTTTACAAAAAATGCTACGCCTCTAACGAATTTATAGGTAGGGACATGGACATCAGTCTGGACGCAGGCTATGTGGTCCTGATTTACAGCAAGGATAAGGATTAGATGGAAATACTACAAATCATCTTGCTGCTTTTGGTGGTGGTCGGTTTGGTCTTTCTCTATGGAAAATGGCAGAGCTTGTCTCTGATGTTGCAAGACCAGGCCGAGGACACTGCTGACCAATTGTCGGACCAGTTGACCTATCAATTGGAATCAACCAGTCTCAAGCAGCAACAGGTTCTCAGCCGTGAAGTCAATGAACTCCGGCGCGAACTCTATCAACAATTAACAGACATTCGGCAGGATATTCACCACAGTCTCCTGCAAAATCGTGATGCCACTGACCAGCGCCTCCAAGCCATTCAGGAGTCCAACGAAAAACGCTTGGAAGAGATGCGCCAGACGGTGGAAGAAAAATTAGAAAAAACCCTGCAAACTCGCCTGCAAGCCTCATTTGAAACAGTGTCCAAGCAGTTGGAATCTGTCAATCGTGGATTGGGTGAGATGCAGACAGTGGCGCGTGATGTTGGCAGCCTCAATAAGGTTTTGTCCGGAACCAAGTCGCGAGGCATCATGGGTGAGCTCCAGCTGGGACAGATTATCGAGGATATTTTGACGCCCAGCCAGTACGAGAGGGAATTTGCGACGGTTAAGGGTTCCGGAGAGCGGGTCGAATATGCTGTCAAGTTGCCGGGGCAATCAGCAGAGGATTATGTCTACCTGCCCATTGACTCCAAGTTTCCCCTGGCGGATTATTACCGTTTGGAAGATGCTTATGAAACCGGTGACAGGGACCAAATTGACTTTCACCGCAAGCAACTGTTGGCGGCTATCAAGCGCTTTGCCAAGGATATTCAGAGCAAGTATCTGAACCCGCCTGAAACGACTAATTTTGGTGTGCTCTTTTTGCCAACCGAGGGGCTCTATGCGGAAGTGGTCCGCAATCCCATTTTCTTTGATGACCTGCGCCGGCAGGAAAACATTGTAGTGGCAGGTCCGACGACCCTATCTGCCTTGCTCAATTCCCTGTCCGTCGGCTTTAAGACCCTCAATATTCAGCGGTCGGCAGATGATATCAGCAAGGTCTTGGGCAATGTCAAGCTGGAATTTGGCAAGTTCAGCGATCTATTAATCAAGGCCCAGCGCCAGATTAGCCAAGCTAGCTCCAATATTGACAAGCTCCTGACGACACGGACGTCAGCCATTGAGCGGACCCTGCGCACCATTGAACTCTACGAAGACGACCAGACCAAGGGTCTGCTCGGCATTTCTCCATTAGAAGAGGATTTAGATGAAAATTAACCAAATGAAAGTAGATGAGTTCTTCGAAGGATTTTATCTGATCAAGTCAGCCGATGTTCGTCAGACTAGAGCTGGCAAGGATTATCTAGCCCTGACTTTCCAAGACGATACGGGCGAGATTGATGGCAAGGTTTGGGATGCCCAACCGGGAAAAATCAAGGATTTTGTGGCTGGAGTGGTCGTTCATGTTCAAGGACGCCGCGAGGTTTACAATAATACGCCTCAGGTCAATCAGTTGGTGATCCGTTTGCCGAAAGCTGGCGAGCCAAATGATCCAGCGGATTTCAAGGAAAAACCGCCTGTTGATGTCAAGGACACCAAGGACTACCTGAGTCAGATGATTTTCCAGATTGAAAATGCGACTTGGCAGCGCATCGTTCGGGCTCTCTACAGCAAGTACGAAAAGGAATTTTATTCCTATCCAGCGGCCAAGACCAATCACCATGCCTTTTACTCCGGTTTGTCTTTCCACACGGCGACCATGGTTCGTCTGGCGGACAAGATTGGCGATGTCTATCCGCAGCTCAACAAGAGCCTGCTCTTTGCCGGGATTATGTTGCACGACTTAGCCAAGGTCATTGAATTGACAGGTCCAGACAATACGGGCTATACTGTTCGGGGCAATCTGATTGGGCACATTTCCTTGATTGATGAAGAAATTACCAAGGTTCTGATGGAATTGGGCATCGATGATAGTCTGGAAGAAGTAACCGTTCTCCGCCATGTTATTCTCAGCCACCATGGTTTGCTGGAATATGGTAGCCCAGTTCGTCCGCAAATCATGGAGGCAGAAATTCTCCACATGATTGACAACATTGATGCGGAAATGATGATGATGCTGACGGCTCTGGAAAAGGTGGGACCGGGCGAGATGACCAGCCGTATCTTTGCCATGGACAATCGCGCCTTCTACAAACCGGATATTGACCAATGAAGATGAAAACCAAATTGATTGCGTGCCAGCCCATCACCAAGGGCTGGTCTGCTGACCAAAAGTTTCTGGCTGTGGATGAACATGGTCAGAAATTTTTATTACGGATTGCGCTTGTGGAAAAGTTGGCCGATAAGCAGGCTGAATTTGCCCTACTCAAAATCTTGTTTGAGAGGAATTTGCCAGTGCAAAAAACAGTCGAATTGACTTATGATGGTCAGTCAGTCTACCAGATTTTTGAGTGGATTGAGGGGGAGGATTTGAGACAAGCGGCTCCGAATTTGTCGGATGAAACTCTCTATGAGCTAGGTTGCCAAGCGGGGAAGCTATTAAAAGTCCTTCATCAAATCCCAATTGACCAGACTAGCTTGAATTGGGAGAGCTATTATCAGGCTAAAATTGACAAAAAGACTGCGGCTTACCAGACTGCTAGCCATGCTTATGAGCAGGGGCAGGCTATGTTGGAGTTCATCGAGCGCAGTCGTCACTTGGTAGGGGGTCGTCCGATTGCTTATCACCACGGGGATTTCCATGATGGGAATATGTTGGTGGGCCAGGATGGTCAGCTTTACCTGCTGGATTTTGATCGTTTTGACAAGGGCGATCCTTGGGAGGAGTTCAATCGACTGATATTTACAGTGGAAACTTCTCCAGCTTTGGCTCGAGGGATGCTGGATGCCTATTTTGAAGAGACTATTCCAGAAGAATTTTGGCAGCTGCTGGCCCTTTATCTGACGGTCAATAGCATTGGAGCCTTGGTCTGGGCGGAAGAGGTGAATCCAGACCAGATTTCTCTGATGAAAACGCAGGCTAAACAGCTTTTTGATTGGTATCAGGGCTATAAGGAGGTCATTCCCTCCTGGTATCTAGGTAAAAATAGATAAAAAACGAAAAAAGCGGACTTTCTTGATAGAAAAAGTTCGCTTTTTGTGTGTTGGTGTGGTATAATGAAAAAAAGTGAAAGAGGAAATCGTTATGAAATTAAGAAGAAGTGAACGGATGGTGGTTATTTCCAATTACCTGATTAACCACCCCTATGAATTAACCAGTTTGAATACCTTTGCGGAAAAGTACGAATCAGCCAAGTCTTCGATTTCAGAGGACATTGCCATTATCAAAAAAGCTTTTGAAGAGAGCTCTATCGGACATATCGAGACCATTACGGGTGCTAGTGGGGGTGTTGTCTTTACGCCGTCTATTTCTAAGGAAGAGTCCATCGAGATTGCCCAGACTCTTCGTGACCAGATGGCGGAAAGTAGCCGTATCCTGCCTGGTGGCTATATTTATTCGTCGGATTTGCTGTCGACGCCCCATGTATTAAAAAATGTTGGCCGCATTATTGCGGATGCCTTTAAGGCAGAGAAGATTGATGCTGTTATGACCGTGGCGACCAAGGGGGTTCCTTTGGCCAATGCCGTTGCCAACGTCCTCAATGTTCCCTTTGTTATCGTTCGTCGGGACTTGAAAATTACTGAAGGTTCGACCGTTTCAGTGAACTATGTGTCGGGTTCTAGCGACCGGATTGAGAAGATGTTCCTCTCTAAGCGCAGTCTCAAGGCCGGTAGCCGGGTGCTCATTGTCGATGACTTTTTGAAAAATGGTGGCACTATCAACGGTATGATTAGCCTCTTGACAGAGTTTGACTCGACCTTGGTCGGTGTAGCAGTTTTTGCGGAAAATCAAAAAGGCGACCGCAGTGTGGCTAACTACAAGTCTCTGCTAGCCGTGACCGATATCAATGTCAAAGAAAACCGAGTGGACGTTGAGTTGGGAAATATTTTTGATAGCAAGTAATAATCCGTCTCAAGACCGATGGAGAGATGGAAAATTTGGGGTATACTAATACCAATCCTAAATATTTTTCATAATCTCCTTAAAAAGCACTGGCCGTGATGGTCAGTGCTTTTGTGCTGAATTAAGAAAGGAAATTCAAAATCTCTTCTTCCGTCATGCTAGAGTCGCAACGAACTTGGACACCGTCTGCTTTGGCGACGAGGAGACCTGGTACAGTTGGGACACCGTAGTGGTCACGAAGGTTTTGAAGAGCTGGGCTCATCTGGCTAGAGTCCAGGAAGTTGACGGTCAGCTGATTTTCCTGAGCGACCTTGTGGAGTTTCGGTACAAAGCGATTGCAGTAGGGGCAGGTGGCGCGACCGATGAAGAGAATGTCCCCCTCTTTATCTGCCAAGAGCTTTTCAGCCTCTTGCACAGTAACAGTTGTAAAATCTTCGATGTAAGTTTGGAAATCCATAATGTTCACCTCTTTTTTTTTTTTTTACATTATAGAAGAATTTAGCAAGAATTACAAAATTCTGCTACGTTGGGAGCTTTATCTTCTGTAGTTATTGCTCTTGTCCCGTGTTTGTAACTCCTGAACCGTCTTCTAATTCTTGACGTCACTGGCCTCCTAGAGCGTCGGACAGGGTGGGGAAAAAATAGAGGGCGCAGAATTGGCGTAAGTAGAACCATATAAGAGGAGGGATAGTTTGCCTTTTTTGGCAAATGTGCTACAATGTAACACAAAAGAGGGAAAAGCATGAGTACAGTGACAGTTCGATTGAACCAAGAAGAGGAAACTTTTTTCAAAAGTTACGCGCAGTTGACAGGCCAAAGCCTCTCGAGTTTATTTAAGAAGGCGCTGGAGCGGACTATAGAAGATGAGTTTGATTTAAAAATCTACCACCAAGCCTATAAGGAGTACCAAGACGACCCTGAAACCATTTCGCACGCTGACTTCAAGAAAGAGCTAGGTTTTTAACATGTACCGTATTGACTATTCCAAAAGAGCACAGCGTCAGATTCGTAAAATGGATAAGCAGGTATAGAGGTTACTATTTGCCTAGATTGACAAACATCTGGACGGTACAGAAAATCCTAGGCAGCATGGCAAGGGCTTGACATAATGAATGGGGCTATCGTATCGGCGATTACAGACTGATTTGCGATATTCAAGAGGATAAGCTGGTTATTCTGGCCCTTGAGTTTGGACACCGTTAAGATATTTATTAGGCTAGTTTGACCAGTCTTTATTGTTTTCCTTGCTTGGTAGATATTTTGAAGAAAAACTAAAGAAATAAATGTTTTTTTCAGACATATTATATGTTCCCATTTGCTTGGAAAAGAGTTTTACTTTAAAAAATCCTCTTTTTAGGGTATAATGGTCAAAGAAAGTCAAAGAAAGAGGCGATTCCATGGCGATGAAAAATACATCAGACTATATCGAAGAGCATATCAAGGCGATCTTGGATCAGGTCAATGTGGCGGAACTCCGTCGGAGTGAATTGGCCAGTCGGTTTGAGGTCGTGCCCAGTCAGATAAACTATGTCATTAAGACACGGTTTACAGCCAGTCGGGGTTATATTGTGGAAAGTAAACGCGGTGGCGGAGGCTATATCCGAATTGGCCGCATTACCTTTTCGGACAAGCATGAATTGGTTCGTGATTTGTTAAATAATATGGGCGACCAGTTGTCTGCGACCGTTTATAATGATATTTTACAGCTCTTGTTTGATGAGAAATTGATGACAGAGCGCGAGGGCAATTTGTTTCTTGCGACGGGTACAGATGAGGTGCTCGGCAAGGAAGCGGCAAGTATCCGGGCCCGCATGATGCGTCAGATTTTACGGCGCTTAGATAGGAAAGAGGATTAGGGGAATGAATATTTCAAAGGGATTGAAACGGGTTTTTGAGGATGCCCAGCTGATTGCCCAACGTTATAGTAGTGATTTGTTGGAGACCTGGCATGTGCTCTTGGCCTTTGTTATCAACCAAGATACAGTGGCTGGAGCGGTCCTGGCAGATTATCCACCTAGTGTGGCAGACTATGAGCATGCTACCTTTGTCGTGACCGAAAAAGTCTATCAGGAGGACATAGAGTCCTTCAAGGTTTTGCCGTCGTCCAAGCGTTTGGATGAGAAGGCAGCCAATGCCAAAACCATTGCGCAGGCCGTCAAGGCTAAGGAAGTAGGAACAGAGCATCTTTTCCTAGCCATGCTTTTGGACAAGAAAACAGTGGCCAGTCAGATTTTGGACAAGGTTGGTTTTCACCATGAAGACTCGGATGATAAGATTCGCCTGCTAGATTTGCGGAAAAATCTTGAGACCCGTGCAGGCTTCAACAAGGAAGATCTTAAGGCCATTCGTCTGGCCTTGAAGGGGCGCAAGGCTCCTCAACAGACCATGGGGCAGATGATGGGTGGCGGTATGCCTCAGCCCCAGACAGGTGGTTTGGAAGATTACACCCGTGACTTGACTGCCTTGGCTCGTGAAGGCAAGATGGAGCCTGTTATCGGTCGTGATACTGAGATTTCGCGTATGGTGCAGATTTTATCGCGCAAGACCAAGAATAATCCTGTCTTGGTCGGTGATGCGGGTGTCGGGAAAACAGCCCTGGCCCTGGGACTTGCTCAGCGTATAGCGTCGGGAGATGTTCCGCCTAGCCTGGCTAAGATGCGGGTCTTGGAGCTGGATTTGATGAGTGTGGTTTCTGGGACCCGTTTCCGTGGGGATTTTGAGGAGCGGATGAACAATATTATAAACGACATAGAAGAAGATGGTCAGGTGATTCTTTTCATCGATGAGCTTCATACTATTATGGGCTCTGGTTCTGGGATTGATTCGACCATGGATGCGGCCAACATCCTCAAGCCTGCTCTGGCGCGTGGCACTCTGCGGACGCTTGGTGCGACGACCCAGTCGGAATATCAGAAACATATCGAGAAGGATGCTGCTCTGGTTCGCCGTTTTGCCAAGGTCATCATCGAAGAGCCAACAGTGGCGGACAGCATTGCCATTTTGGCAGGTCTCAAAGGGACTTTTGAAAAATACCACAGGGTCCAAATCACAGATAGTGCTGTAGAGACAGCCGTGACCTATGCCAAGCGGTATTTGACCAGCAAACGCCTGCCGGATTCAGCAATTGACTTACTAGACGAATCAGCGGCAAGGGTGCAGAACCGTGTCAAGGGTCAGCCAGTTGCGACAGGCTTGACAGTCCTTGACCAGGCCCTCATGGCTGGCAAATATAAAACGGTCAGTAAGCTCCTCCTGGCTGAGAAAGAGGCTGTTAAAGCCGGCCAAGGTTACGACTTAGAAGTGACGGAGGCAGATATTTTGGAGACCCTCAGTCGCCTGTCGGGTATTCCAGTGCAGAAACTCAGCCAGACAGATGCCAAGAAATACCTGAACCTGGAAGCAGAACTCCACAAGCGGGTCATCGGTCAGGACCAGGCCATCTCAGCCGTCAGCAGAGCCATTCGACGCAATCAGTCTGGCATTCGGACCGGTCGCCGTCCAATCGGTTCCTTTATGTTCCTGGGGCCAACAGGTGTCGGCAAGACCGAGCTGGCTAAGGCCCTGGCAGAAGTCCTCTTTGATGATGAGTCGGCACTAATCCGCTTTGATATGTCCGAGTATATGGAGAAATTTGCGGCCAGCCGCCTCAACGGTGCGCCTCCAGGCTATGTTGGCTATGAAGAGGGTGGCGAGTTGACGGAAAAAGTCCGCAACAAGCCTTACTCTGTCCTTCTCTTTGACGAGGTTGAAAAGGCCCACCCAGATATTTTCAATATCCTCCTCCAGGTCTTGGACGACGGTGTCTTGACAGACAACAAGGGGCGTAAGGTAGATTTCTCTAATACGATTATTATCATGACCTCCAACCTTGGGGCAACTGCCCTGAGGGACGATAAGACGGTTGGTTTTGGTGCCCTTGATTTGTCCAAGAGCCAGGAGCATGTGGAAAAACGGATTTTCGAGGAATTGAAAAAGGCCTACCGCCCAGAGTTTATCAACCGTATTGATGAAAAGGTTGTCTTCCACAGCCTATCTGAAGCGGATATGCAGGATATTGTCAAGGTCATGGTGCAGCCGCTGATGGCCATCACGGCCGAGCGTGGTCTGACCCTCAAGTTGCAACCGTCTGCACTCAAACTCCTAGCGACAGAAGGCTACGATCCAGAAATGGGTGCCCGTCCGCTCCGCCGTCTCTTGCAGACCAAGCTGGAAGATTCATTGGCAGAAATGCTCTTGCGTGGTGACCTGGTTGGCGGTCAAACCCTTAAAGTGGGCGTCAAAGCTGGCCAATTGAAATTTGACATAGTGTAAGAAGGAAAGGGAGAACGTATTCGCCATTTCCCTAAAATATAAAATGTAAATAGGTATCTTATGAAAAAAACTGTTGCTGTTATTTTTGGGACCTTTGCGCCTATGCACAAGGGTCACATTGACCTGATCCAGCGGGCCAAGCGAGCCTGTGACCGAGCGGTGGTCATCGTATCTGGTTATGAAAATGACCGTGGGGACAAGATTGGCCTGGGTCTGCAAAAGCGTTTTCGCTATATTCGTGAAACTTTTAATGACGAGTCCTTGATTTCGGTTTATAAGCTAGACGAAACAGGCATGCCTCCTTATCCAGAAGGTTGGGCGCCCTGGCTAGAGGCCTTACAACAGCTGGTGCAGGCTGGCGAAGACGAGGAATTGGTCTTCTATGTTTCTGAAAAAGAATACTCTGCGGAGCTGGAAGAGCGTGGCTTCAGAGCATCTTTCACCGAGCGTAATTTCGGTATTTCGGCTACCCTAATTCGGGAAAATCCAGCCAAGCACTGGAACCTGATTGCCAAGCCCTTCAGACGGCATTTTTCAAAAAATGTCTTGGTGGTTGGTTCGGCCTCAAACGGCAAGACTACCCTGGTCAAGGATTTGGGACGCTATTATTCCTGTCCTGTCTCCCTAGAGTACGCCCGCTATTACCAAAAGCGCTACAATGTTCGTGACGATGAGTTGACAGGCAAGGATTACAATTACCTGCTGACGGGCCAGTATCGCCAGACCTCTGATTTGATTGACTCAGACACCAATCGTGGGCTGGTCATTGCGGATACCAATGCGACTGTGACCGAGGCCTACTATAACTACTATATCGGCGAAAGCTCCAGCTCCTTCCATTCCCTCTGTGCTGACACGGTCAAGAATGAAAAGTGGGACTTGATTATCTTTGTCCTGCCGACAGGTAACTATGTGGACGACGGTTTTCGGGACATGTCTATGGCCGACCAGGAAGTACGCCATGCTTTTACGGAGTTATTGAAAAAATTAGTGGCAAAAAATCACCCAGATGCGCATTTGGCCTTTATCGGTGGGTCCTATCTGGAAAACTATCAAAAATCCATTGATCTGATTGATGCCATCTATCAGGAATTTTAGGAGAAAATAGGAGATATGGAAAAAATAAAACAGATACTGACTGGCTGGGTGGAGGGCATCCGAAATGTCCCTGCCACCTTTGTGAAATTAGGCCAGGCAGCCAAGGAATTAGGATTTTTCGGGCTCTTGAAGGCAGCCTTTGCGGATATGTTTTTGGGACGGACAGCTTTTCAGTGGCTCTATCTCATCGGCCTATCCAGTGTGCCGCTGATTTTAGAGTTTACCAGCGGTAGCGACAAACACGACTGGATGGGGCTCTTTGCCTCCTGGACGGGGATTGTCTGTGTCATCATGGTAGCAGAAGGCCGGGCTAGTAACTATGTTTTTGGTTTTATCAACAGTCTGATTTACTTTGTGCTTTCCTATAATAGTGCCTTTTATGGGGAAGTGATGACAGCTGTTTTCTTCTTGGCCATGCAGCCTATCGGCCTTTATACTTGGTTGGCTGCCCGTATCAATGAAACCGAGGATGAGACGCCTGAAATCAGCGAATTTGAAACCCGCAGTCTGTCTTTCTTTGGTTGGGTCAAATGGCTGAGCTTCACAGCTCTTGTCTGGGGGATTTTTGGTCTTCTCTACCAATCTATCGGATCTGCCAGACCCTTCCGAGATTCTGTGACAGACGGAACCAACTGGACAGGGCAATTTCTCATGACTTATCTTTACAGGGAACAGTGGCTCTTCTGGATTGCGACCAACCTCTTTTCTATCTACCTCTGGTGGGGAAATTCCATCCACATGCAGGCCATGTACTGGGTCTACGCTCTCAATAGTGTCGTCGGCTGGTACCAATGGTCCAAGGCTATGAAAAAGGGATAGGAAATTAAAAACTTAAATACAAAAACAACCTCCGAGTCAGCATTCGGAGGTTTTGCTATTGCTACCAGCCATAATTTGGCTCTTCACAGGTCATCAGGGCTTGGAATAGTTCTTCGGGCGTAGTGACTTTCAGCCCACCGTATCTATGGTCCTGGACATTGGGAGAGGGGTCGAGGTAGTAGAGCTGCTCAATATCCTTCCCGTCTTCTGTGGTCAGATAGCCAATACCAATGACGTTGTGCTCCCCTTTTTTACTAGGATACATCACAGCGGAGTCAAAAGTGTAGTACATAGGGTAGCCAGCATCAATATTTTCCCTGACCCTCTGCTTAAACAAGGCCATCTCTTGTCCAGCTGGATTAGGGTCCGTCACCGTCACCAGCCGATAGCCAGCCTGACCATCTGTAGGATATTCATAGCCGAAAAGATGTTTATTGAGGATGCGAATGGCGTCACGATTATGGGTGCCAAAAGGCTCGTAGGTTCCCATTTCAAACGCCAACTGCTTCTGCCCAACATGGACGCCCTGACTAGATAGCATCATACTGACAGTCGTCGGAGCGCAATAGTTCCAGACAGTTTGGATTTGCGGTTGGACACTCAGCTGTTTTTTGATTCGCTTGGATGCCGGCTTTTCCTGCTCTGGTTCGGAACTCGGTGTGGTCTCATTTGGTTCATTTTCTTGGGTAATGGCAGAGCTACTGGAGCTTGAAGAGCTAGGGTTTTTATTCTGTTCTCCACTTGTTTTGACAACAGAGCTACTTGTCGACTTTACTTCAGGGGAGGTCTGCTCCTGCCGAGGGACAAGCAGAAAAAAGCTGGCAGAGGCAAGAATGAGAGCTAAAGAAGACAGACAGAGACTGATAAGAATAGCTTTTGATTTCATAGCCACCTCCTGGAGGATTTTGTAAAGTATTTCACAATATTAGTATATTATAATTATATGTTTTTATCAAGAACTATCCATAAAAAATGGCTGAGGCATGCCCAACCATTTCCTTATATTTTATTTATTAACACGTCTTTTGCGGAGATGACAAAGGAGACCAGCTGGAACTGATCTCCTTTTGTTTATTTAACTTGTTTTGCTTGATAAGCAGCGCGTGCTTGGTCAAAGAGCTCTTGGACTTCTTCGATGGTTTCGGCACGGGATACGGCACCACGGATTTTAGCGGCACCAGCTGAGCCACGCAGGTAGTGGGGCGCTAGACCACGAAATTCGCGGACGGCAATGCTTTCGCCCTTGAGATTTGTCAAGCGGGTCAGGTGGTCAAAGGCGACATTGAGCTTGTCCTCAAAGGATAGGTCGGGTAGGATTTCACCCGTTTCCAGATAGTGGTTAATCTGGTTGAAGATGTAGGGATTTCCCATAGCGGTCCGGCCGACCATGACAGCGTCAGCCCCAACTTCCTCGATACGCTGGCGGGCATCTTCGACATTGCGGATGTCGCCGTTTGCGATGAAAGGAATCTTGGTCAGGTTGCCGGCAACCCTGGTCAGGGTTTCGAGGTCAACAGTTCCAGTGTACATCTGCTCGCGGGTCCGTCCGTGCATGGCCAGGGCAGCCACACCAGCACTTTCTGCGGCCAGGGCATTTTCGACCGCCAGGTCGGTATTATTCCAACCGGTCCGCATCTTAACGGTCAGAGGAATGTCGAGGACGGAAGTCACTTCCTTGATGATGTGGTAAATCTTGTCAGGGTCCTTGAGCCACTTGGCACCAGCCTCGTTCTTGATGACCTTGTTGACAGGGCAACCCATGTTAATATCTACGATATTGGCCTTGGTGTTTTTCTGAATGAAGTCAGCTGCACGTTTGAGGCCCTCAGCCTCGCCACCGAAAAGCTGGATTGACATAGGGTATTCGTTGTCGTCAATATGGAGCATATGGAGAGTCTTCTCGTTGTTGTAGAGAAGGCCTTTTTCAGAAATCATTTCCATAACGACCAGGCCAGCGCCCATTTCCTTGGCAATGGTGCGGAAGGCCGAGTTGGTCACGCCAGCCATAGGAGCCAGCACGCAGCGATTGGGGATTTCCACATCACCAATCATGAAAGGGGTATTGAGATTAGCCATTGATGAGTTCCTCCAAATCGTTTTCGTCAAAGTGGTAATGGGTCTGGCAGAATTGACAGGTGATGTCCACGCCATTGTCTTCTTCCTTCATCTCTTGTAGGTCCGTTTTTGGCAAGCTGGCTAAAGCATCGAGGAAGCGGTCTTTAGAGCAGTCGCAGACAAAACCGATTTCTTCTTCTGACAGGCGCTTGAAGTCGTCGTCGCCATAAATGGCGGATAGCAGAGCTTCTATGTGGTTTTCAGACGCCAGCAAGCTAGAGATGGCTGGCATTTCTTGGATGCGTTTTTCGAAACGGGCAATTTCAGCCTCGGTCGCACCTGGTAAAACTTGCAGCAAGAAGCCACCAGCTACTTTGACCTTGTCTTCCTCGTCCAACAATACATTGAGCCCCACCGCAGAAGGTGTTTGTTGGCTGTCTGTTAAGAAATAAGCAAAGTCTTCACCGATTTCACCAGAAATCAATGGTGTCATGGAATTGTAAGGGTGACCTGTTCCGTAGTCTGTAATGACCAGGAATTGACCATTGCCTACAAGTGGTCCAACGATAACCTCGCCAGTCGCCGTCCGTTTGTAGTCCAAGTCTGGGTTTTGAATGTAGCCCTTGACCTGCCCTTTGGTATTGGCAACAGAGATGATAGCCCCAACAGCACCGCTGGCCAAGATTTTCAGGGTGATTTTGGTATCGCCTTTTTCATTGGCAGCCAAAATCTGATTGGCAATGAGGGTGCGACCCAGAGCAACGGTGGACGACGCCATAGTGTCGTGTTTTTCTTGGGCTGTTTTCACGGTTTCTGTGCTATCTAGCACAAAGGCACGGAAATGCCCGCTTTTTGATAGAGTCTTAATAATTTTATCCATAAGGATTATTATAGCACAAGTGGGGAAAATGGGGAAAGGGAGTGACCGAAAGTAAAAAACTGACTATGACTAGCCAGTTTATAGTTCAGGAAACAACTTCCGTAATATCTTCGGTGTAATGCTCTGACCAGGTCCTGCGTAGGTATAGGTATGCAGGTACATGGCAGGGTTAAAGTTAAGTTCGATACAGGTGCAGTTGGGTTCTTCCTTGCTGGCTGGCTTAGTGCGGTCAGGAATAATCAAATCTACACCGCAGGCCCAAGCTCCCATAGCAGTTGCCATAGCGGCAGCCAGTTGTTTGTAGGACTGGTCCATCTGGTCGGTCATATCAATAGAGTCACCACCGGTGGAGATATTGGAATTGCCACGCAGAAAGGCTTGGACGCCTTCTGGCAAAACTGTATCGGGTGTGTAGCCCTGTTGCTCCAACATAAGCAGTTCGATGTCGCCCAAGTTAATGATCTCCAGCGGTGAACGGTGGTCACGGCCACGCAGGGGGTCTTGATTTTTCAAGTCAACCAATTGGCGGATGGTGGAGATTCCGTCACCGACAACATTGGCTGCAACGCGCAGCAAGACAGCCTCGCACTTGCCATCTAAGACGAAGAAACGGTACTCTGTTCCCGCTACAAACTCCTCAACTAGCACATGGCTATCTTCCGAAAAGGCGATGTCAAGGGCTTTTTCATAGTCCGCAAGGCTTGCTGGCTCCTGGAAGATAGAGATGCCTAGACCAAAGTTGGTAGATTTGGGTTTGACGACAATGGCAGAGCTAACAATTTGTCCGTAATACCGCAGGGCCTCGTCTTTGCTAGCAAATTCAGCTCCCGCAGGTACGGGAAAACCGGCTGCGCGGAGAATTTTTTTGGTGACCACCTTGTTGGCCATGGCCAGAGGCACGACATAATTGTCCTTGGAGGTCATATTGCCATTTTTGATGTACTCGACATGGTCACCATGCCAGAGCTTGAGAAACTGGTCTTCTTCATCCAAGATCTCGACATGCAAGCCCATCTGAATGGCGTCAAAGAGAATCATCTGGGTGGAGAGTTCCATGTTTTCATAGCCCTTGAGGGCGTATGGGGCTGTCCAAGCATAGTCATGGAAGAGTCGTCCTTGCTGCTGACCAAATCGTTCCAAAGATCCGTCTTCAACCTGCTCTGCTATTTTTCCAGAGAGGGTTAAGCGTGGGTCTTGAAGGGCTGCCTCTACCTGAGCGATGAGCTGGCTGTAGTAGTCGTCCAGTCCAAAGTGGGCGACGATCTCTGTCATGGCGGTCAGGATAGGGCGGGCGTCTGCCTCTGCTGGTAGGGGAGTGTGGGGGTGGCTGAGGGAGATGCGGTTGTTGAGGTCTGCCGCCTGAGCCAGCTCCTCGTCAACCCGCTCCATATCATCAAGCCAGAGCAGAGCCAGGGCGAAAAGGTGGGTGGTGTCAAGGGTCTCTTGGCTAATGGCCAGAGGCTCGAAGGGGTTGAGGTCGAAGTTGCGGAACTCCAGGTAGGTAATGCCTTTTGTCAAAAAGTCCCGGCTGGTCTTGGCACCACGGAGGCGGACAGCGGAGTAAAATTCCTTTTCAGCAGACAGCTGTCCGCTAGCCACAGTCAGCTCGATGTCGGTCACATATTGCTCCAAAGAAGAGAAGGAGATGTGGACATCGGGGGCGTTGACATAGCCGTAGTTGGAATTGCGAATGGACCGCACGCAGCCAATTTCCTCTGTCAAAAATCCTTTTTCAGCCAGACTGCTAGCTCCGTAGAGGTAGGTCAAGAGCCAGCGGTAGCGTAGGAAATTCTGAGCTAGCTTGAGATAGAGGGCGTTTTTGAAGGTGATGAGGTCGTCGTAATCGCTGGCTTCAAAGAGTTGCTGGGTCAGGTCCTTTCCTAGCTCGAAGTTGTAGTGGATGCCTGACATGGACTGGAGTAACTTACCATATCGTTCACCCAAACCGACACGGTACTGGTACTCGTAGTCGCTTTCCAGCTGGGCGATTTGAATTTCGTCCTCGGTGATGTGAGGAGGCATGGACAGGGGCCAAAGGTATTCGTCCTTGTTCATGGACCGACAGGCAACGTCTGTGATGGCGCCCAAAAAGCGACGCGCTTCTTTGGTCGAATGAGCCACAGGGGTAATCAACTCCAGTTGTGGCTCGCTGTAGTCGGTCTGGATATAGGGATGGAAGGATCGTGAACCTAGTTTTTCAGGGTGGGGCGTCTGAGCCACACGATTTTCAGTGTTAATCCGCAGAGATTCTCTTTCTAAGCCAAAAGTTGCTTGAAGAATGGGTGCGGTAGAGGGTAAGTGTTTCAGCATAGTGTCTATTCCTGTTATTTTCTTATTCCAATTTTATCTAGTTTGCTGAAGAAATACAAATTTTCGCTACGTTTTGGCTTGAAAATCCAGAGAAAACGACCAAAAGCAAGGTTTAGACTTCGGAATTTTCCATCAAAGGACATAATATTTTTGTAAAAACAGCGCCAACAATCGTATTTTGCTTGTTTTAGAAACAGTAAAAAAATAAAAGTTCGTCATTTTTGAAATACGGGCTATTTCTTGATGAAACGTTCGTTTTTTGATAAAATAGATTGTAAACGAAACTTGCAGGTGAAATTCCTGCCAGAAGTGTTTGAAAGGAATTGGACACCAAGGAAAAGTTGGAGCTGTCAAAGGTTTAAAGGCAGACTTTCTAGTCGATTTGGCGGTGTTCTAGGTATCTTAAATTATGACATCAGTAGTTGTTGTTGGAACCCAGTGGGGTGATGAAGGAAAAGGCAAAATCACGGATTTCCTCTCTGCCAATGCGGAAGTCATCGCACGTTATCAAGGTGGTGACAATGCCGGTCACACCATCGTCATTGATGGCACCAAGTACAAATTGCACCTGATCCCGTCAGGAATTTTCTTTCCAGAAAAAATCTCTGTCATCGGTAACGGTGTCGTGGTCAATCCAAAATCCTTGGTCAAGGAAATCAATTACCTTCATGACGAGGGTGTAACGACAGACAATCTGCGCATTTCAGACCGCGCTCATGTCATTTTGCCATACCATATCAAATTAGACCAATTGCAGGAAGAAGCCAAGGGGGATAATAAAATCGGGACAACCAACAAGGGTATTGGTCCTGCTTACATGGACAAGGCTGCGCGTGTGGGTATCCGTATCGCCGACCTCCTAGATAAGGAGATTTTTGCAGAACGTCTCCGTACCAACTTGGCTGAGAAAAATCGTCTTTTCGAGAAAATGTACGATTCTAAGCCAATCGAATTTGACGAGATTTTTGAAGAATACTACGCCTACGGTCAAGAAATCAAGCAATATGTGACCGATACGTCTGTCATCCTCAACGATGCTTTGGACCAAGGCAAACGAGTCTTGTTTGAAGGTGCCCAAGGGGTTATGTTGGATATTGACCAAGGTACCTATCCATTCGTTACTTCTTCAAACCCTGTTGCCGGTGGTGTGACCATCGGTAGTGGTGTTGGTCCAAGTAAGATTGACAAGGTTGTCGGTGTATGTAAGGCCTACACCAGCCGTGTTGGTGACGGACCATTCCCAACTGAATTGCACGATGAAATCGGAGACCGTATCCGTGAAATCGGTAAAGAGTACGGCACGACCACAGGTCGTCCACGCCGTGTCGGTTGGTTTGACTCAGTGGTGATGCGCCATAGCCGCCGTGTGTCAGGTATTACCAACTTGTCCCTCAACTCGATTGACGTTTTATCAGGTCTTGACACCTTGAAAATCTGCGTGGCTTACGACTTGGATGGGGAGCGCATTGACCACTATCCAGCTAGCCTTGAGCAACTCAAGCGTTGCAAACCAATCTACGAAGAGATGCCAGGATGGTCTGAAGATATTACAGGCGTGCGTAGCTTGGATGAGTTGCCAGAGGCGGCCCGCAACTATGTTCGCCGTATCAGCGAATTGGTCGGTGTCCGTATCTCGACGTTCTCGGTAGGACCAGGTCGCGAACAAACCAACATCCTTGAAAGTGTCTGGAGTTCTAAATAGGATATTGAGCGGGAAATCAGTAGAGTTAGGAGGAGAAAAATAGTATGTTCCTCATATTGGGTGTTACTGGAGTCCTGTTCTTATTCAGCATATTGGTGGGCTACCTGGTTTTCGTGGTTGCTTGGAGTTTGCCACGTATGGAGGATAAACAGCAACATCGTTACTATTTGATAGGCTCCTTGCTAAGTCTGCTCCTATTTCCCTTTATTGGACCCTTGGTTTTTCCTATATTTGGCTTTAGCCTTGGTTATGGAATTTCTGCTCCACTGTCAAAAGGATGGAGAACCTTTTTGATAATAGTAGGGGTGGTATTGCTGCTTTGTTCAGGTCTAGCTCTTTTTTGGATTGCCGAAACCGTGTTGGATCTATATTCAAATTAAAGATTGAAGGGCAAGTTCTATCTGAACTTGTTCTTTTTTGATATTCTGCTATAATAGATTTTACTAGATTCTATAAAATAAAGAGGTTTACAAATGGAAAGTTTATTTTTACCCCTAATCATGGTGGCTATGGTTGGTTTCATGTTTTATTCACAGCGTAAGCAACAGAAACAGCGCCAAGACGCCCTTAGTCAAATCAAAAAAGGTGACGAAATCGTGACCATCGGTGGCTTGTTTGGTATCGTTGATGAAATCGACGACAAGAAGGTCGTTCTGGATGTGGATGGTGTCTATTTGACTTTTGAACGTGGAGCCATTCGCAATCGTGTGATGCCGGCTACCACGACAACAGTAGCAGCAGAAGAACCAGCTCTAGAAACAGTTGAGCCAGTTCAAGAATCAGTTATTGAAGAGTGAAGAAAAGAGAGTTATTGACTGCCCAGCTAATTTTGGGAGTCAATAACTCTTTTTGTGTATAGGTAGGTATAGAGATAGATGATGGGTTGCATGAGAGTGTTACGTTCTGTAAGTGAGAAATTTCACTCTTGGAGAATCATCTTATCCACTCTCAACTCTTATCAATGAACCTAAGTTCTATCGTCAACTTCGTTTCCTAGGCTCAGCTACTTTTGATTTTCTTTGAGTATTAGCAGGAATTTACTAAGATTCGTTATTGCTAATTGTTTAGTTTTTCAACTGCTTCCTGTGGTAGCGGTACCTCTCCGCAGCGGTAAATATTGTATATTTTTGAAAAGTATACTTACAAACAAACTTTATCTAAATTTTGACCAAATGTGAAACGAGTTTTCTTCGATAGAGTCCATAGAAGTAACAGCTTCGTTTGCGTCTGTATTGTATGCAATTAATTGATTTCCAGCTAGTATGAGAATTGTGTCAGAATTAATTCTTTTTACATCTTTTATGTAAGCTTGATTACTAGAAAGACCATATTGAGAAAGGTCTACGAATTGAGTAGAATAATCACGGGTATTGAAAAGGCTAAAGCAGACCTTGCCAGAGTCATTTCGTTCGTGTTCTATTGCCAATATATCTTGACCAAGGTCGTAGATGTTGGTTGGTGAAATTTCAGGTAAATCAATAAATTCACTTTGCTTAGAGTCTAAGTCATAGTGGAGAATTTTACCAATGGGTACCCATGACGCATAGGGAGAATCTCGGCGCCCATTCACAACAGCAAATAGACTGTTGTTTTTTATAATAGTGTCTTCAAAAGAATAGGTGGTATCTGAGTTTTCAAAAAGAGTCTCCTTGCTTTCCAAACGTATTTCACCATTATTGATAGACAATTTATATAGATCTGTAGGAAAAGTTCCTTGTCCATGTACCTTTGTGCCCAGAAAGTAGATATAGTCTCCATCTGCTTTAAAATCATTTCCTAGTAGGGGTTCTTCAAAAATATATTTGTTTTTTTTGTTTAGATTCGAATCAAATGAGGCGATGAAGGTTTCTCCTGTATTGGCTTCAGATGTGAAGTAAAGATTTTGATATTGACCCGAGGAGGTGTAGGCATACTCAGGTGTTTTGTTATATCGAATTTTCCCATCTTCAAAATCAATGGAAATAATCCGTCCGACAACCCCTAACGGAGGACCTTCTTCTGAAAAAACCAAATAACGATTTTCCAATTCTGCACGATGGACAGTAGGGTTTATTTGCCCTTTTACAAGCTCAATTGAGTTTGTAGAGACGGGAATAAATTCCTTGTTTTCAAAGCGGTATCCAGTGATATTGTTATTGCTGATGATATAGAAATCTGCCTCAGAGTTAATATCTATTGTCGGATTGGATAGAATTTTGGTTGCAATTAAATAAATACTTATGGCTATCATCAATCCGACAATTAATAAAAGTATTTTCTTTAACCTTTTCATAAACCACCTCCATTATCGGTTCCTATAGACAATGGTTGTTTTGGGGTTGTTTACAAACTCACCAGGATGGATAGCAATAGCTGCTCCAGCATCGTTATCGCTTTTATTTAAGTCAACACCAGCAGTATAATAGTAAGCTGCCCAAACTAATTGAGAGCAGTAAAAACTTCCTGTTTGTCTGGCATTCCAGAAGTTGATGTTATAAGGTTTCCCAACTTGCTGTCCTGCCCAATGTCCGGCGTTCCAATCCTGTTGCACACTAGTTGCATTCACACCTACTTGCCAGATTGTGTGGGAACTGCTAGTCCATTCTCCGCTTTTAAGTCTAATATTTTCGCCTTTTCTAGGAGCTTCAGCTACAACATGAACATCTTGAGGGGCAACAATAGCGGCATGCCATGTATTAATACTTTTGGTTCCGAAGCCTTGGGTGGTAACACAGATTAGTCCATCACGCCAACTCCAAGTTCCGATGCGGGCACGGGTGCGATCTTTGACATCGGCCTGTACAGGTGCTGTTAAACCATATTCTAAATATTCCTGCTCTAAATTAGGCATATTTTCCAGAATAGACTCTTGCTCAGGAGTTAGTTGTACATCATTTCCGACAGAAGTATTAGCATCACGATATAAGTCAGTGCTATCTTCAGCATTTATTGTAGCTACAGGTAAAGCCAAGGATAGACAGAGGACAGAGAAAGCTGTCAATAATTTTTTATTTTTTATTTTGAATTCCTCCTTATTGGAAGCAAAGAAAATTGAAATAGCTAGCGTCATCTTTTGAATTTGCTCAGATAAAGATGACGGTCTTTTCTGGGGGAAATTAGAGATGTGGTTGAAACTTTAGTACATGGGAATCACCTAGACTTTCTAAAGTATAAATATCTATAGCCACCAAAACCAAGGGAAATCGCTAGCTGAAAGCGTAGTGATAACCATTGATAAGGCTAGTATAAAGTAATGAAATTGAAACTTTTTCATAACATACCTCCGGTATTGTTGTATTTTATGTTATAATTTTAACATAAATAAAAAGAGCTTATATAAAATGTAAACTTTAGTTACAAAGTATAGAGAGGATTACTATGAGATGGGATGTTGGCAAAGTTTATAGAGATATTAGAAAGTCTAAGGGTTTGAGTCAGGAGGATGTTTGTGGTAATGAGATTTCACGTGTCTCCTTATCTAAGTTCGAAAATTGTAAATCAATTCCTAGCTTTGAACACATGCTATACTTACTGGACCAAATAGATATGACTGTCGAAGAGTTTGTATATATTTGTAATCTTTATCATCCATCGGAACGCCAAAAAATTTTGGACAAAATGCAAGATATTCCAGCGTTGCTTGGAACTAATGGAATCCGTGATATACTGGAGGACTGTGAGCGGTATTTGAAAAGGAGTCATGATATTACCATCCAAAATATTTTTTTACGCTTGCGACTTGTTAATCATATTCGAGAAAATGGTTTGACTGAGAAGGTGGAGGAGCGCCAAGAATTTGTTGATCAAATTCTTACTTATTTGGAAAAACATGATACTTGGTATTTGAGTGATTTGAAATTTTTGACAGCAGTGTTATTTTCTTTATCATTTGAGTCGTTGGAGTATTTGACAGATAAAATTTTACTAACACTTGATAAGTATGACGGCTTTATAGAGGTGATTGATAAAAAGTTTGGTATTTATGCTAACCTATCGACGGTTTATCTAGCTAACGGACGAATAAAACAGGCAACTGAGTTTGCTGATAGAATGCTGGATGTTGCTCAAAAAACGAAACGTTACGATTTTTTAGGATTTGCATGGGTTCGACTAGGCATTTGCCAATCAAACCAATCTCTGATTGAAAAAGGTGTCGATTTACTTGAACTATGCGGTGATAATCTTGCCTTGCAGCAAATTAAAATGGAGATTGACCGTAGCTTTATGCAACATTAGTTTCTAATCCTGTCTCAAACTCAAAATATTCGGTTAGAACAATATGGACAGAAAAACCAGGGGAATCCTTGGTTTTTATCTTATCCTCATGATGTGCTTTTTGCTTAAAAACTAGAGACTGTGGTATAATAGACTGATTATAGCTTGAGGAAAAAGTCATGTTTAAGTGGAATTTTAAGAAAAAAGAGAAGTTTGAGACGCCTGTGGAGGTGCCCAAACATATTGCCATCATTATGGATGGGAATGGTCGCTGGGCCAAAAAACGGATGCAGCCTCGGATTATGGGGCATAAGGCCGGTATGGATGCCCTGCAAAAGGTAACAAAAACAGCGTCTAAACTAGGGGTCAAGGTCCTGACAGTCTATGCCTTCTCAACGGAAAATTGGTCCCGCCCTGAGAAGGAAGTCAAATTTATCATGAATTTGCCGGTTGAATTTTACGATAAATACGTGCCGGAGCTTCATGCCAACAATGTGAAAATCCAGATGATTGGTGACCATTCTCGCCTGCCAGAGGCGACCTTGAAGGCACTGCGGATGGCAGAAGAAAAGACCAGGAGAAATACCGGTCTCATCCTCAATTTTGCCTTGAATTATGGCGGTCGTGATGAGCTGTCTCGTGCGATTAAGGCGATTTCGCAGGATATTTTGGATGCTAAGTTCAATCCAGGGGATATTGATGACAAGCTGATTGCTGATTATCTGTATACAGGTAGTTTGCCGGTTTCCCTGCGAGACCCTGATTTGGTCATTCGGACCAGTGGTGAACTCCGTCTCAGTAATTTTTTGCCCTGGCAGATAGCCTACAGTGAGCTCTACTTCACTGACGTGGCCTGGCCGGACTTTGATGGAGAAGCTCTGCTATTAGCCATAAAAGAATACAATCGTCGCCATAGAAGATTTGGTGGTGTGTAAGGAGAAATGATGACAAAGGAACTAAGAACACGGGTGATATCGGCGGTCGTTGCACTGGCCCTCTTTATCCCTGTTATATATATTGGTGGGGTGACCTTCCAGTTGGTGCTGGGGCTCTTGGCCATGCTGGCTACTGCGGAATTGATGCGGATGTACAAGCTGGCGCCTAATTCCATTGAGGGTATCCTGGCCATGCTGGGAAGTTTTGTCTTGACCCTTCCGCTTGAGAACTATCTGCCATTTTTGCCGACGGATGGGAACTATGTGGCCTTTACGGTCATTGTCTTTATTCTGATGGGTTCGATCGTTTTCCATACAGGCACCTATACTTACTCAGAAGTGGTCTATCCTATTGCCAGCAGTTTTTATATCGGGGTTGGTTTCCACAATCTGGCCCTGGCGCGTATGGATAGTCTCAACAAGCTATTCTTTGCCCTGCTGCTTGTCTGGGCGACGGATATTGGTGCCTATATGCTTGGTCGTCAGTTTGGCAAGCGCAAGCTGGCTCCTCTGGTATCACCTAATAAATCCATTGAAGGTTTTCTCGGTGGGATTGCTTCGGCAGTTGTAGTGGCAGCCATCTATCTCATCTTCTCCAAGGAAATTCGTGACGTCTATTCAATTCCCTTGATGCTGGTCTTGGCGGCTGTATTTTCTGTCGTGGCCCAGTTTGGAGATCTGGTTGAGAGTGCTATCAAGCGCCGTTTTGGTGTCAAGGATTCTGGTAATTTGATTCCAGGGCATGGCGGTATCTTGGATCGTTTTGACAGTGTCATTTTTGTCTTTCCAATCATGCACTTCTTCGGCTTATTTTAAGGAGGTTCCATGAAGGGAATTTTAGCATTTATTTTTATCTTTGGCGTGATTGTGGTTATCCATGAATTTGGTCACTTCTATTTCGCCAAAAAAGCAGGCATCCTGGTTCGGGAATTTGCCATTGGTATGGGTCCGAAAATTTTCGCTCATACGGGCAAGGACGGGACGACCTATACGATTCGTATTCTTCCGCTTGGCGGCTATGTTCGTATGGCTGGCTGGGGCGAGGACAAGACGGAGATTAAGACCGGGACACCGGCCAGTTTGACCCTCAATTCAGACGGCATTGTGACTCGAATCAACCTATCGGGTAAGGGCTTTGATGTCAACAGTCTGCCCATGAATGTGACCGGCTTTGACTTTGAAGATAGGCTGGAAATCACTGGTCTGGTCCTGGATGAGACCAAGACCTATAAGGTGGACCACGACGCGACCATTGTCGAGGAAGATGGGACGGAAGTCCGCATTGCACCGCTGGATGTCCAGTATCAAAATGCGACGATCTGGGGTCGGCTCATGACTAACTTTGCGGGTCCCATGAACAACTTTATCCTCGGTGTTTTGGCCTTCATCCTGCTTATGTTCATGCAGGGCGGTGTGGCCGATACGTCTAGCAATCAGGTGACAGTTGTAGAGGGTAGTGCCCTTGCAGCTGCTGGATTAGAGACTGGAGATAAGATTCTCTCGGTCAATGGTCAGGTAACAGATTCTTACGCCGATATTTCTAAGGTGATTGAGCAGGCAGTGCAGGATGCTAGCAGTGCTCCTAAGTTTGACTTGCTTGTGGAGCAGGACGGGACTGAGAAGAATGTGTCTGTGACTGCCAAGCAGGAAGATGGCACCTACAGACTAGGTGTTTCCCCTATTTTGAAGACGGGTGTCTTGGACAAGATTATTGGTGGTGTCCAGCAGGCCGGAGTGACAGCTCTCATGATTGTCACAGCCTTGAAAAATCTGATTGCCAGCTTTGATGTCAAGCAACTAGGTGGTCCTGTGGCTATCTACTCTGTCAGCAATCAAGCGGCTCAAGATGGTTGGATGTCTATTATTGGACTGATGGCTATGTTGTCGATAAACGTAGGAATTTTCAATCTCATTCCGATTCCGGCCCTTGATGGTGGAAAAATTGTTATGAATATCCTGGAAGGAATTCGTCGCAAACCGCTCAAGCCAGAAACGGAATCCTACATCACGCTGGCAGGCGTTGCAATCATGGTCGTCCTCATGCTGGTCGTGACCTGGAATGACATTATGCGAGTATTTTTCTAAAATAAAATTTGCAAGGAACTGAATGCCTGCTCTAGGCAGGATGTTCCAGGAACTAAAGAAGAAAGGAAGACAGAGAGTTACTGATTTGAACTCGAGCGTCAGCTTGGAATTTTCAGTCGTCGCCAGTCATTCGTCTCTGGTTTTTCAAAATAAAGAAAGGAACTGAATGCGTGATAAACGCAGGAAGTTCTGAAAACTAAGAAAAAGAAAGGAACAGAGAGTTTTTAGATTTGAACTCGAGCGAAAAGCTCGGAATTTAGATAAACGACTTCTGAAATCAGGATTTCAGGTCGTTTCCTAAAATTCGGTCGCTTTTTGGTCGCTCTCTGTATCATCAACATGAAACAATCTAAAATGATTATCCCGACTCTTCGGGAGATGCCTTCTGATGCGCAGGTCATCAGTCATGCGCTTATGGTGCGTGCTGGTTATGTGCGTCAGATTTCCGCTGGGATTTACAGCTATTTGCCGTTGGCCAACCGTGTGATTGAAAAAGCCAAAAATATCATGCGGGAGGAATTTGATAAGATTGATGCTATTGAATTTTTGGCACCAGCCCTCTTGTCAGCCGACATTTGGCGCGAGTCTGGTCGTTACGATACCTACGGCGATGACCTTTACAAGCTCAAAAATCGCGAAGGTTCTGACTTTATCTTGGGACCAACTCACGAAGAAACAGTGACTCTTTTGGCGCGTGATGCGGTGCAGTCCTATAAGCAGTTACCGCTCAACATCTACCAAATCCAGCCAAAATACCGTGATGAAAAACGTCCTCGTAACGGTCTTCTCCGTGGTCGCGAGTTCATCATGAAAGACGGTTACAGCTTCCACGCTAGCTATGAAAGCTTGGACCAGACCTATGATGACTATAAGGCGGCTTACGAGGCTATTTTTACTCGTGCAGGACTTGAGTTTAAGGCTATCATCGGTGACGGTGGTGCCATGGGTGGTAAGGATAGCCAGGAATTTATGGCCATTACCCCAGACCGTACCGACCTGGACCGTTGGGTTGTCTTGGATAAGTCGGTTGCTTCTTTTGAGGAAATCCCAGAGGATGTTCTTGAAGCGATCAAGGCGGAACTCTTGGCTTGGTCTGTGTCTGGTGAAGATACCATCGCCTACTCTAGCGAATCAGGCTACGCTGCCAACCTAGAAATGGCGACTAGCGAATACAAACCAAGTACAGCAGTTGTCGTCGAAGAAGACTTGGTTAAAGTAGCGACGCCAGATGCCAAAACCATCGACGAAGTGGCAGCCTTCTTGAATGTCGCTGAAGAGCAAACTATCAAAACCATGCTCTTTATGGCAGATGGCGAGCCAGTTGTTGCCCTCCTTGTTGGTAATGATCAAGTTAACGATGTCAAATTGAAAAACCACCTCGGAGCAGATTTCTTTGATGTAGCAGGCCAAACGGATGCTGAAAAAATCTTCGGTGCAGGTTTTGGTTCCCTTGGACCAGTCGGCTTGCCAGAAAACATCAAGATTATTGCAGACCGCAAGGTGCAAGATGTGAAAAATGCTGTTGTCGGTGCCAACGAAGACGGTTTCCACTACACAGGTGCCAATGCGGGACGTGATTTCCAAGTGACTGAGTATGTGGATATTCGTGAAGTCAAGGAAGGCGAACCTTCTCCAGATGGACACGGGGTTCTCAACTTTGCCCGTGGTATCGAGATTGGTCACATCTTCAAACTCGGTACACGCTATTCAGACAGCATGAATGCCAACATCTTGGATGAGAATGGTCGTTCAATGCCGATTATCATGGGATGCTACGGAATTGGTGTTAGCCGTCTCTTGTCAGCCGTTCTTGAGCAACATGCTCGCCTCTTTGTTAATAAGACACCAAAAGGCGAATACCGTTACGCTTGGGGCATCAACTTCCCTAAAGAATTGGCACCGTTTGATGTGCATTTGATCCCAGTCAATGTTAAGGACGAAGAAGCTATGGCCTTGACCCAGTCCATCGAAACAAGCTTGGTGGCTGCTGGTTATGAAGTCTTGACAGACGACCGCAACGAGCGTGTCGGTGTGAAATTCTCTGATAGTGACTTGATTGGCTTGCCAATTCGTGTGACTGTTGGTAAGAAAGCTGCCGACGGCGTGGTCGAAGTCAAAATCAAGGGCACTGGCGACACTGTCGAAGTCCATGTCGACCAGCTCTTGGAAACTTTGAAAATTTTGAATAAGTAACAAATAAAGGAGAGGTTGGGCATAAAGTCCAGCCTCTAACTATTTTATTATGTGATTTTTAGTTCGGGAGCGAGAAAGAACTCGATAGATAAAAAGAGAGTTCGTTTTCCTCGCACAGCTTCAACTGTTTGGGAGACAGTAGAAGGTTGGAAATTGAGCGAACTCAGTTCTCATCATACGTAAAGGTCTGGTTCGGAGCGTAAAACGCGAAGTGCTGAGGATTGTTTCACAATCCCAATTTCCCGCCTTTCACAGTTCCCCAAACTGTGAAAGCCAATCAACCCCTGCGCTGAGATGGTGACACAAACTAAAGAAAGCGAGCCTAGGCTTTTTGCCCAGGCTCTTTTAATAATGAATCTATTTTTTGATTTCAAGCTCCTGTAATTGGTGCAGAATGGTTTCTAAATCGGCTCCTGCCTGTAGGAGAGCGGCAGCTGTATAGCAGCCTTCAACGACGGGAACAGTCTGAATTAGGACTTCTTTTTCTGAAAAATCAGCAACCATTTCGATATTCATCCGAGCGCTTCCTAGGTCGAAAAAGGCTAAGATGGTGTCTGCATCATTTTCTTCTAACTTTGCCTGGACGGCCTCAAAGCTAGTGCCGATTGAACCATCCTCCAAGCCACCGCAGTAGGTCAAAGAAACGTCCTGAGTTACTTCCGAGACTAAATCGATAATCCCCTGGGCAAGATTTTTGGAATGGGAGACTAGTAAGATGCCAGTTTTTGTCATGAACCTGTCACCTCCAGGAGGGATTCAAAGAGTAGGCCAGATGAGTAAGAACCAGGATCGATGTGGCCGACAGAACGTTCGCCAACATAGGAAGCACGTCCCTTAGTCGCAAGTGTATCAGCAGTAGCTTGGACAATTTCCTGAATCAGATTAGGAGTGAGTTTGTCTTCCCTAATGGCAGAGATGACAGGGGTCCAGACGTCGACCATGGTTTTTTCGCCCAGCTCCGCCTTGCCGCGTTTTTGAATCATATCCAGGCCTTCTTGTAACATAGAAGCCAGTTCAGCACCAGCTTGGCTAGCCTTAGATAAACCCATAAAGGCCGAACCGTAGAGGGGACCAGAGGCACCACCTACCTTACTGAGTAGTTGCATGGCTACAATTTTGAAAATCTGGTCCGCACTGGCAAATTCCTTGCCATCCAGTTCAGTCATCACAGCAGCCATCCCACGGGCCATATTGCCTCCATGGTCACCATCACCAATAGGGGTGTCCAGCTCGCTTAGGTAATCCTTGTTTGCTTGAATTTTTTCGTTGAATCGTGTCATCCAAGCTAATGCTGTTCTTACATCCATAGTTTTTCTCCTACCAGCCAGCTACTTGTACAGGGGCGTTTAGAGCCTCTAGCCAGCTTGGTTCTTCTAATTTTATAAGGGTCAATGACAGGCCAGCCATATCAATTGATGTCATGTAATCGCCGATTTTCTTGTAGTCTACCTCAATGCCTTTTTCCAGCAATAGTTTAGCTACGTCGTTGGCAAAGACATACTGCTCCATGAGTGGGGTTGCGCCTAGACCATTGATGAGAAGACCGTAATGTTCGCCTTCTTTGAGCTCAAAGCCTTGAGCTAATTTTTCAACCAATTCGGCTGCCAATGTTGCGGACGGTTGCAATTTTTCCTTCTTATAGCCAGGTTCGCCGTGGATGCCGACCCCATATTCAAACTCATCTTCTTCTAAAACGAAGCCAGGTTTTCCTACTTCAGGAACGGTTGCACCAGATAGGGCCAGACCAATTGTCTTAATCTGTGGAACTAATTTGTCGGCCAACTCTTTGATGGCAGCGAGAGACTGGCCTTGTTCAGCAGCATGTCCGAGAATTTTATGAACTAGGATGGTTCCAGCAACCCCGCGTCGACCTTGGGTATAGAGGCTATTTTCCACGGCAATATCATCGTCGACAACTACACTTGCGACCTCGATACCTTCCATTTCTGCCAATTCTTGGGCCATTTCAAAGTTCATGATGTCACCAGAGTAGTTCTTGATGACCATGAAGACCCCGGCACCTTCATCGGCTGCCTTGATTGCCTCTAGAATTTGGTCCGGTGTTGGGGAGGTAAATACTGCGCCACAGACAGCAGCAGACAGCATACCTTTACCGACAAAGCCTGCATGAGATGGTTCGTGGCCAGAGCCTCCTCCAGAGATGATACCGACCTTGCCAGTCTTTTCTGCCTTGCGGACAATGACTTCAAAGCCCTCTATACGTTCTACCAGGTCATTGTGCATAAAGACCAGGCCATTGAGCATTTCGTCAACAACATTTTCAGGTTGATTGATAATTTTTTTCATGAGAAAACCTCCGTGATATAATACTAAGATTATTATATTGTATTGTGTAGACAAATTAAAGGGACAATTGGTCAATTTTGTCCCTTTTTTTACATAAGTGTATCTGATAATGTATAATAAGATAGGAGAGACCAGAAGGGAGGCAGCATGGGCACTTCATTGCTGACCAAAAAGCGCATCGCAAAGGCATTTAAAAAGCAGTTGATTGAAAAGGGATTTGAGAAGGTGTCTGTGGTAGAGGTTATGCAGGAGGCTGCTATTCGTCGCCAGACCTTCTACAATCATTTCCTAGACAAGTATGAGCTCTTAGATTGGATTTTTAAGACGGAGCTGGAAGAGCAGATTACGGATAATTTGAATTATATTAGTGGATGGAAGTTGTTGGATGAGTTACTTTACTATTTCGACAGCAACCAGTCTTTTTATGCACGGATTTTTTCAGTCAATGAGCAGAATGACTTCAGGAGCTATTTATCTGACTATGTTAGGCTTTTGTTGGAAAAAATCATAGATGAGTGGTCTGTTAAGCAAGAGGTAGAAGTAGTAGGGTCGTTAAGGCTCTTCCTATTAGCCTACCATACCAAGGGTTTGGTGGGCTTTATTGAGGCGGGGGTGGTTGACCCCAATCACCAGCTACATACTTCCTATCGGAACCTAGTTTCCGTCTTGTTGCAATCACTTGAAGGAGGGAGAGGACAATGAGTCAATTGCCATTATTTTATCAGGAGGAAGACTTGCTACAATCCTATATAGATGGGCTCTTGCTGGCTCATCCTCATTTGGAGCAACTGGAGAATTATCCCATTATTGTGGATAAAAATCAGGCCGAGGACCGGGTGCCGATTTTGTCGGGTGGTGGTTCCGGGCATGAACCGGCCCATATTGGTTTTGTCGGCCAGGGTATGCTGACTGCCGCTGTCTATGGGAAAATCTTTATTCCGCCGACTCCAGAGCAGATTTTAAGAGCTATCCGCCATATCAATAGAGGCCGGGGTGTCTTTGTCATTGTCAAGAATTTCGAGGCTGATTTAGCAGACTTCGGCCAGGCCATTAAACAGGCGCGTCAGGAAGGAATCGATGTCCGCTATATTGTTTCCCACGATGATATTTCTGTCGAGCCCAAAAAGCAATTTCAGATGCGGCATCGGGGGCTGGCAGGCACTATTTTCTTGCATAAAATCTTAGGTGCTGCGGCTCAGGCTGGGGCCAGTTTGGCTGAACTGGAGGCCCTTGGCCTAGAATTGGCGACGGAGATTGCTACCATTGGCTTTGCGACCAGGTCTGCTCATTTTCCTGGGCATGACCAACCCCTCTTTCAGCTGGAAAAGGGCAAGATTTCCTATGGCATGGGGATTCACGGGGAGGAAGGTTACCGGACGGTCACTTTTGAATCGGCTGAGCAGTTGGCCAATGAAATCGTCAACAAATTAAATATAAAATTCCACTGGCGAGAGGGTGAAGATTATATCCTTTTGGTCAACAATTTGGGTACCGTTTCAGAGTTAGAATTGGGAATCTTCACGAATGCTATCTGCCAATTTCTAGATTTGCAGGGCCTGCAGCTTCCTTTTATCAAGCAGGGAAGATTGATGACCAGCTTAGACATGGCTGGGATTTCGGTGACCCTCTGTCGCTTGAAAGACCGTAAGTGGCTGGATTATCTGCTGGCGGATACGGATGCGGCTGCCTGGTAGAAAGGTGAATGCGGTCAGGACTTGCCATAGTCTTCCCCTCGAAAATTGGGCTGGATTGTGGTAAAATAATCCTAACAACATTCAAAGGAAATCAACATGTCAGATAAATTTCAACTCTTGCTCCAACAGATCAATATGCCTCTTGATGCTCGGCAATCAGAGGCTTTTTCATCTGGAAAGATTGAGAAGGTTGTCCTGCACAAGGTCAGCAAGCTCTGGGAATTTACCTTCCGCTTGCCTGCTCCCTTGACCCTCCTGGATTATCAGCTTTTCAAGGCAAGGCTAGCTACTGAGTTTGAAAAGATGGGCAATAGGGTCCGTTTTGCCATTGTGACGGATTTGGAAGCCTATGACGGTGACTTGCTGGTGGCCTACTATCCGGAGGCCTTTACGGAGGAGCTCTGCCAGAGTGCTGGTTTCAAGGCCCTCTTTCAGCCGCTGGAAGTCGTCTATCGGGATGGTGTTCTCTGGATCAAGGGACCTGAAACCATTGACACGGTTCATTTTCGCAAGAATCATCTGCCAAATCTAGTCGAGCAATACGCCCGTTTCGGCTTTGCAAATCTCAAGGTGGACATCGAAGTTTGTCAAACCATGACCGAGCAACAGGCTGCGGACTTCCAGAATCAGAATGAGCAAATTTACCAGCAGGCAAATGAGGAAAATCTGGCTGCTCTGGAACAACTAGCACAGATGGCGCCACCACCAGAGGCAGCTCAGCCATTTGTCCCAGAATATAAGAAGGCCAACCGACCTGTCAAGGTAGCCATCGATAAGGCGGAGATTACGCCTATGATTGAGGTCGACAGTGAGGAAAACCGCGTGGTCTTTGAGGGGCTGGTCTTTGAGGCGGAGCACAAGACAACCAAGACGGGACGGGTCATTATCAACTTCAAGATGACCGACTATACCTCTTCGTTTACCCTGCAAAAATGGGCTAAAAATGAGGAAGAGGCCCAGAAATTTAGTATGATAAAGAAGGGGCAATGGCTCCGGGTGCGGGGAAATGTGGAGACCAACAATTTCACCCGTGATCTGACCATGAATGTCCAGGAAATCCAAGAAGTCAAGAAGGAAATCCGCAAGGACCTGATGCCAGAAGGTGAGAAACGGGTCGAATTTCATGCCCATACCAACATGTCAACCATGGATGCCCTTCCTGCCGTTGAGGACTTGGTGGCACGGGCTGCAGCCTGGGGGCACAAGGCGGTTGCTATTACCGACCACGGCAATGTCCAGTCCTTCCCTCACGGTTACCACGCTGCCAGAAAAGCGGGTATCAAGCCGATTTTCGGGATGGAGGCCAATATCGTTGAGGACTCGGTGCCTATTGTCTACAATGAGACGGATTTGGTTTTGTCAGATGCGACTTATGTAGTCTTTGACGTGGAGACGACCGGACTTTCTGCGGTCAACAATGCTCTGATTCAGATTGCGGCATCTAAGATGTACAAGGGCAATATCATTGCAGAATTTGATGAATTTATTGATCCGGGGCACCCACTCAGCCAGTTCACGACCGAGTTGACGGGAATTACGGACCAGCATGTGCAGGGGTCCAAGCCCTTGGAGCAGGTCCTGCGGGAGTTTCAGGAATTCTGTCAGGACAGCGTTCTGGTTGCCCACAATGCCAGCTTTGACGTCGGCTTTATGGATGTCAACTATGAACGGGCGGGTCTGCCGACCATCACGCAGCCGGTCATTGATACGCTGGAATTTGCCCGCAATCTCTATCCAGATTTCAAACGGCACGGTTTGGGGCCGCTGACCAAGCGGTTTGGGGTTGCCTTGGAGCACCACCACATGGCCAATTACGATGCCGAGGCGACTGGTCGTCTACTCTTTATTTTCTTGAAAGATGCACTCGAAAAGCACGCTATTACCAATCTCAATCAGCTCAATCGTGACCTGATTGCTGAGGATTCCTACAAAAAAGCCCGCGTCAAGCATGCGACGGTCTATGTGATCAATCAGGTCGGGCTGAAAAATATCTTCAAGCTGGTTTCCCTGTCCAATACCCAGTATTTTGAGGGTGTTCCTCGGATTCCGCGGACGGTGCTGGATGCTCATCGAGAAGGCTTGATTTTGGGAACGGCCTGCCAAGAGGGTGAAGTCTTCGACGAACTCTTGTCCAAGGGCATTGACGATGCGGTTAAGAAGGCTACCTACTATGACTTTATCGAGGTCATGCCTCCAGCCCTCTACGCGCCCATGATTGCCAAGGAGCAATTCAAGAACATGGGCGAGATTGAGGAGACCATCAAGCAGTTGATTGAGGTCGGTCGCAGGGCTAATCTGCCTGTTCTTGCGACGGGTAATGTCCACTATATTGACCCCGAGGAAGAAATTTATCGTGAAATTATTGTGCGGGCCTTGGGCCAAAGTTCGCCGATTAACTGGACTATCGGCAATGGTGAGAATGCCCAGCCTGCTCCCCTGCCCAAGGCGCATTTCCGTACTACCAGTGAAATGCTGGATGAATTTGCCTTCCTAGGCGAGGCGCAGGCGCGTGAGATTGTCATCACTAATCCAAATGCCATGCTGGATCGTTTCGAGGATGTGGAAGTGGTCAAGACTGACCTCTACACGCCCTATATTGAAAAGGCAGAAGAGACAGTGGCGGAGTTGACCTACCAGAAGGCTTTCGAGATTTATGGCAATCCTCTGCCGGATATTATTGACCTGCGAATTGAGAAGGAATTGACGTCCATTCTGGGTAATGGATTCGCCGTGATTTACCTGGCATCGCAGATGTTGGTCCAACGGTCAAATGAGCGGGGCTACCTGGTTGGTTCACGGGGGTCTGTCGGGTCCAGCTTCGTTGCGACAATGATTGGGATTACCGAGGTCAACCCTATGCCTCCGCACTATGTCTGTCCTTCTTGTCAACACAGTGAATTTATCACAGACGGTTCCTACGGTTCGGGCTTCGATATGCCGGATAAGCCTTGTCCCCAGTGTGGCAACAAGTACAACAAGGACGGACAGGATATTCCCTTCGAGACCTTCCTTGGTTTTGATGGGGACAAGGTACCCGATATTGACTTGAACTTCTCTGGTGATGACCAGCCCTCTGCCCACTTGGATGTGCGAGATATTTTCGGCGCGGAAAATGCCTTTCGGGCAGGAACGGTAGGTACGGTTGCGGCCAAGACAGCCTACGGTTTTGTCCGTGGCTACGAGCGGGATTATGGTAAATTCTACCGTGATGTAGAGGTGGAGCGCTTAGCGGCAGGAGCGGCTGGTGTCAAACGGACGACAGGCCAGCATCCAGGGGGGATTATCGTGTTCCCTGATTACATGGATGTCTATGACTTTACGCCTGTTCAGTACCCGGCCGATGATGTGACCGCCAACTGGCAGACTACTCACTTCAACTTCCACGATATTGACGAGAACGTCCTCAAGCTCGATGTCTTGGGGCACGATGACCCGACCATGGTTCGTAAATTGCAGGACTTGTCTGGCATCGATCCGCAGACCATTCCTGCTGACGACAAGGGAGTCATGGCCCTCTTTTCTGGCACGGAAATTCTGGGAGTTACCCCAGAGCAGATTGGCACACCGACCGGTATGTTGGGGATTCCCGAGTTTGGGACCAACTTCGTTCGAGGCATGGTGGAGGAAACCAAGCCGACCACCTTCTCTGAATTACTCCAGCTGTCTGGACTGTCTCACGGTACGGACGTATGGTTGGGCAATGCCCAGGATTTGATCAAGGCGGGAATTGCCGACCTATCCACCGTCATCGGCTGTCGGGATGACATTATGGTCTATCTCATGCATGCTGGTTTGCCACCGAAAATGGCCTTTAACATCATGGAGCGGGTGCGGAAGGGCCTCTGGCTGAAAATTTCCGAGGAAGAGCGCAACGGCTACATCCAAGCCATGAAGGACAATAAGGTGCCGGACTGGTACATCGAATCCTGTGGAAAAATCAAGTACATGTTCCCCAAAGCCCATGCGGCGGCCTACGTTATGATGGCCCTGCGGGTAGCCTACTTCAAGGTTCATCATCCGCTTTATTACTATACGGCCTATTTCTCTATCCGTGCCAAGGCCTTTGATTTGGCGACCATGTCAGGTGGTTTGGACCGGGTCAAGGCCAAGATGGAAGAGATTGCCCTCAAGAAGAAGAATAACGAGGCCTCCAACGTCGAGCAAGATCTCTATACTACCCTAGAATTGGTCAATGAAATGCTGGAGCGTGGCTTCAAGTTTGGCAAGCTGGACCTCTACAAGTCCCATGCGACCGAGTTTTTAATTGAAGAGGATACCTTGATACCGCCTTTTGTAGCCATGGACGGTCTGGGTGAAAACGTAGCCAAGCAATTGGTTGCAGCCCGTGAAGAAGGGGAATTCCTTTCCAAAACAGAGCTCCGCAAACGGGGTGGCTTGTCCACAACGCTGGTTGAAAAAATGGACGAGATGGGTATCCTCGGTAAAATGCCAGAGGATAACCAACTCAGCCTCTTTGATGATTTGTTTTAAAAATAGTCAGGAAGAAAATGAAAAGAGTTTGTAGACAAAGTCTCTTTACAGACTTTCCTGAGATGATGTCGGACGGTAGTAAACTTTCTTGTTTCTAGGTTTACTCCTCAAACAGTCCCCCAGACTGTTTGAGCTACCTACGGAATGGTTAAGATAGAGTATTCCTGATTATCGCCTCCCAAATTTATTTGTTGCTAAGTCCCTCTAATCTTTGGATTGGAGGGCTTTGTTTTTTTTGTCAGAAAAATGAGAAAATATGATACAATAATCTAGTATTACATTTCAAAGGAGAATAAAATGGTACTACCAAATTTTAAAGAAAATCTTGCTAAATATGCTAAACTCTTGGTTTCAACAGGTATCAATGTCCAACCTGGACATACGGTACAGTTGACAATCGGTGTGGAACAGGCTGAATTGGCTCGTTTGATTGTTAAAGAGGCTTATGCGCATGGTGCGGCTGAAGTATTGGTCAACTGGTTGGACGATGTGATTGCTCGTGAGCGTTTGGTCAATGTCGATGTGGAACTCTTGGAACAAGTTCATCCACAACGCATCACAGAAATGAACTACCTCTTGGAGCGTAAGGCCAGCCGTTTGGTGGTCTTGTCTGATGACCCAGGTGCTTACGATGGCGTTGATCCAGAGAAATTGTCTCGCAACGCACGCGCACTTAGCCAGGCCTTGAACCCAATGCGGCAAGCATCTCAAGCTAACAAAATTAGCTGGACACTCGGTGCAGCCTCTGGTTTGGAATGGGCCAAAAAAGTCTTTCCGAATGCAGCGTCTGACGAAGAGGCAGTGGATCTTCTTTGGGACCAAATCTTCAAGACTTGCCGTATCTACGAGGAAGATCCAATCAAGGCTTGGGAAGAGCATGAAGCACGCTTGGTGGCTAAGGCTAAGGTCCTCAACGACGAGCAGTTTGTCAAATTGCACTACACGGCTCCTGGCACGGATTTGGTACTCGGTATGCCGAAAAACCACTTGTGGGAAGCGGCTGGTTCGGTCAATGCCCAAGGTGAACACTTTATTGCCAACATGCCAACAGAAGAGGTCTTCACAGCACCTGACTACCGTGTAGCAGACGGCTATGTAACGTCTACAAAACCACTCAGCTACAATGGTAACATCATCGAAGGCATCAAAGTAACCTTCAAAGATGGTGAAATCGTGGATGTAACGGCTGAAAAAGGTGACGAAGTCATGAAAAAATTGGTCTTTGACAATACCGGTGCACGTGGTCTTGGTGAAGTTGCGCTTGTGCCAGATAAGAGTCCAATTTCTCAATCAGGTGTGACTTTCTTCAACACTCTCTTCGATGAAAATGCCTCAAACCACTTGGCGATTGGTCAAGCCTATGCCTTCTCTATCGAAGGTGGTACAGAAATGAGCCAAGAAGAGTTGAAAGAAGCTGGTCTCAACCGTTCAGATGTTCACGTGGACTTCATGATTGGTTCTAACAAGATGAACATTGACGGTATCCGTGAAGATGGTACTCGTGTACCAATCTTCCGCGACGGTGAGTGGGCTATCTAATGATATGATATAAGACTGGGCAACCAGTCTTATTTTGTAAGAAATAGGAGGAATACAAGATGTTAGCAAGTATTATCGCAGGTGCTATTATTGGCTTGATTGCAGGTGCTCTTACTTCGTCAGACGACCGTCGTGGTTGTCTGGGGAATATTATCCTTGGACTTGCGGGTTCGTGGATTGGACAGTTGCTCTTTGGTGATTGGGGACCACAATTTGCTGGTATGGCCCTGGTACCGTCAGTCTTTGGGGCAGTATTGCTGGTGGCGATTTTTTCTAGTTCTAGACGGAATTAACTAAAATAATTCTATTATCCGATTTTTTCTGAAAAAGTCAGATAAATTTACTGGTATACCGATATTATTAAAAGTTGCTTTTCATAGCTTTCGTGTTATAATAGAAATAGAAAAAGGTAGTTGCGATAACAACCACCTGACGTAGAACCGTTAAAAAGACGGTGACTCGTTTATATTAGACTATAACTCGTCCAACAACTCGGTCAAAAGTGGGGACGGGTTATTTTTTGTCATTTTCTTTGAAGATTTTATAGCACAAGCTGATTAAAGCAATGGTAAAGCCACCAAAAGCTAGAATCGTTTGTACAACTTCAAAAGCTGTCAAAAGAATGCTCCTCCTTTCTGTTAGATTTTGATGAATTGCCCATAGGCATCACCTCACTTTCAGAAACTCAAGAGCCACCGTCTTCACTTTTCTACTAAATAATTATATCATAAAATGCAAATATGTATTATATTTCTGGTATGCTGAAAACATTCTGGATAGAAGATGTTATCAAGTATTATCGCAGGAGCCATTATTGGCTTGCTTGCAGGTGCTCTTACTTCGTCAGATGACCGTCGTGGCTGTCTTGGAAATATCATCCTTGGACTTGCAGGTTCATGGATTGGGCAACTGCTCTTTGGTGACTGGGGTCCACAGTTTGCTGGTATGGCTTTGGTACCGTCAGTCTTTGGAGCAGTATTGCTGGTGGCGATTTTTTCTAGTAGTCGAAAAAGCTAGATAGAAAGTAAACTATAGTTTCATGAAGGTTTGAAAAATGAATAAATGGCATTTTATGAAAGAAAAATGAAACTATTAGTTAAACCACCTCCCAAAAGATAGCAAAGTCGGTTATAATAGATGACATAGATATACAGAAAGGGAGGAATCCTATGTCAGATTTGCATCCATTTGGCCGTACTTTTAAAGAATTGAGAGAAAAGAGAGGGTTATCTCTAAAGGAAGCGGCTGGAAGTATTGTGAGTCCACAATTTCTCAGCCAATTTGAAAAAGAGGAGAAGGGAATCAGTGTTGAGAACTTCAGTCGTCTCCTGATTTCGATCGGTGTCACCTGGGAGGATTTTGCCTTTCGTTATCAAGGGGATAGTATCGATTATTATTTGCAAGTTTGGGCAGAAAATAGACGGCAACAAGTCAATAGCCTCGAATTTCGTCAAAAGTTTAATGAACAAATGGGAGACTATGTCAAGGATAATCCCGAACTCAAGCAATTAATGTTGGACTTGGTTGCATACATGTTTACAGACTATAGTAAGGGTAGCAATCTGGATAGGAAGAAGGAGATAGAAGAAAGGATGATTCATCATCTAAAAAAAATCACCTTCCTCAATGTCCTAGAACATGACTTGCATGTGCAAATTTTTCAACATTGTTCCTATGAACTCAATGAAAAAATGACACAGTTCTATCTGGACACCTATAAAACGACCAAGAGTTTTGATACAGCTATTCAGTCCCTATTGAATCTGGGGTTTATGATCGACTACTTTTCCGAAAAAGGCTACTATCTCAAGGCTGGAACTCTGGCTGAAGAAATTAAGAATTTCCCCCACCCTGCCAAGCATTTTTTGGTGAGGGAATTATGTCGCATCGAAATGCGGGCCGTTTACAATCTTCTACGGCAAAATGATAAGTCCGCCATCCCTCGTGCCCGAAACATCATTACCTATCTTGAAGCAGATACCAATCTCATACCCACCGAGGCTAATATGCGCCGGTTAATCGAATTTCGGGAAATCTTTAATAAACTCAATAAAACCGGAATTGATTTGACCGATTCAGTCGGTCATCGATATTAGTAAGGAGCAGCCGTGGCTGCTTTTTTCATTTTCAGAATGAGAACTAGATGAAACTATAGTTACCTGTATTGAAAAAATCAGAAGAAATTTCCGCTTTACAAGTTAAATTGAAACAATAGTTTGCTTGGCTATTTTTAAGAAAAAAATATTTGATAGACTATTGGGGAGATCCTGTCTCATTCGTGCATTGTTCCCCCTCCAGAGATAGTGGATGTCTATCCATCAAGCAAAAGAAAAAAGGCATTGAAAAGCAACTAAAAATATACAAAAAATCAAGCAAAACCGCTTGACAAAAGGCTTCGGGGGGGGGGGACAATAGTAGTGATACAATATAAAAGGAGCTTATATGAATAAGAAAGACTTGTTAAAGACAGTTACCCTTGCCTCAGCCGTTCTTGCAACAGGAGTGGTTAGTTTATCAGGTGCTGCAGTGAGTGCTAACACACTTGATTCAACATCACCAACGTCTAATTCAACAGAAACACCAACGACCAATCAAGTTACAGCCGAGCAAGTAGCTGCTGCAAAGACAGATGTGAACACTGCTGAGGAAGCAGTGAAAAATCAAGAATCAGTAGTGTCCAGTGCTTTATCTGATAAGCAGGCAGCACAAACAGTTGAAGCCGCAGCACAAGAAACACTTGTAGCTGCTCAAGCAACCGCAGAAACAGCAACACCAGAAGCTATTCAAGTAGTAGAAGCTGAAATTGTTGAAGCAGAAACTACCGTATCAGAAACTGAAGCCTTGCTTGAATCAACAAAACAAGAAGCATCAACAGCACAAACCCAAGCGAACCAAGCACAAGTAGTAGCTGACACCGCAAACACAGCTTATACCGAAGCTCAAGCACAAGCAGACGCAGCTCAAGAAACTGTTACACAATTGGAAAACCAAACCGTAAACGTTGAGCAAGCTCAAGCTAGTGTCGATACAGCAAAACAAGAAGTGGCTACAGCAGAAGCAAATGTTGCGACAGCTGAACAAGCCGTAGTTGAAGCGGAAGCAAAAGACCAAACCTTGACACAAGAAATTGCAGATGCAAAAACAGCCCTTGACACCGCTAAAGAAGCGGAAAGCAACGCTCAAACTACGGTTGTTGGTTTAGAAGCTCAAGTAGCTGACACAGCAAACAAAGTGACAGAAGCTCAAGAAGTTGTAGATTCTCTTCAGAACGAAGTATCTTACAATGTTGATATTAATCTACCACAAAACGTAAAAGATGCCGTTAAGAAATTCCTTTCCGAAACGCGAACACGGGAATCTGTTGCTGAGTTGAAACAGATTATTGAATCAGCACAAATTAGAGAAAATCTAGAACAACATTGGAAACTTAACATCACTGGTGGCGATGAGCTTGTAGATTTGGATAATTTGGCAACCAAACAAATCGAACAATTAAACCAGTTCGCAGTCGATGTTTATAACACCTTGGCAGAAACCATTGGATTGACGACCATTACAGCCAACACAAAAATGATTGAATTGGCGAAAGTCCGAAGCGAAATGTATGATGCGAAAGATGCGGAATTTGAACATGACCGTACAATCTTACGCGAAAGTGAAAAAGTAGTGTTCCCAAATACCACTGTTTCAGCAGGTGAAAACCTAGCATACAACGAATATAGAACAGCACCGACATTGCGTGAACTGATGGAAGGGCTCAACACTTCGATGGTCTACATGACACTAATTGACTCACGCAGCAACTACGGTCATTAGAGTAATTTCGACAAGGCTAAAAGCATCGGCTTATACATTCACGATGAAGAAACTATGGATTTGGGTGGGTATTCCGCTGACTATTATAAACCATGGACAGTTATTGCAATATATCACGACCAGTTCACACTTGATGGCCTATTCACAGACGCCGTTGAAGCTAATGAGTTAGTACACTCTGCAGATGTAACCTTCACAAGCGACACAAGCGCCCTAACCACCGCGAAAACACAATTGGCAATCGCTAATGTGGCACATAATCGCGCCAAAACTGATTTGGCTCAAGCTGTAACTGCTTTAAATGACGCGAAAGCCGATGTTGTATCAGCAACAAATGCTTACAACGATTTGTTGTCTACCGAAAGTGAAACAACAAAAGCTCAAGCGAACTTGGATGAAGCTAAAACCAAATTGTCAGAAGCTAAAGTGAAATATGACCAAGCTGTGGATGCCCTAGATGCTCTAACAGCCCAAAAAGCTGAACAAGCTCAAAAACTGGCTACTGCTAAAGCAGTTCTTAACCAGGCTCAAGCTAAGGCTGCTGACTTGTATTCAGACTATCTAGTCAAGCAAGCCCAAGCTGATAAGTTGAAAACAAAAGTAAACCAACTCAACCAAGATGTTCAAAACTTGGAAACGGACTTAGCAAACGCCAAACAAGAAGTGGTAGATGCCAAGGCAAAACTCTTAGGTTTACAAGAAGCTGAAGAAAACTTGGTCAAAGCACAAGAAGCCTATGACAAGGCTGTGAAAGCCAGAGAGGAAGCATGTGCAGTATATCAACAAGAATCTGCTAAGTTGACCGAATTACAGGATAACTACTCCCTTGCTGTCAAACACTACCTAAATCTCCTGAACCTTTACAATCTCCAAGAACAAGTGAAGGCTCCGACAGAGGGAACTGGTGATGACCAAGGAACAGTGAAAAACACAGGTACCCCAGCACCGATTGGTACAAATACACCATCAAATGTATCAACTATAAAGACAACTGGAATGGCGCCTACTTCTAAAGAGCAAACTCGATTCGTTGACGTAGAAAACGCGCCAGTTCAGGCAGCTAGCCTACCACAAACAGGAAGTAATGAAAGTATCTTGTCTAGTTTAGCTGGTTTCACGGTACTAGGTTTAGGGTTATCCTTCGCAATCAAGCGTCGGAAGTATACCGAAGAATAAAATGGCGGGTATCATACTCTTCGTCCCTACTAAACAATAGGTTTGGAAGAGTATGCTATCTTTGTATGAAAAGGAATATGACCCCGATGGTTTTAACTTGAAGGGTAAAGTAAAAAGGAGAAATTTATGAAAAAGATTTTACAATTAGTATTTTTGACAATCGTTGCAGTCGTTTTAACAGCTTGTGCCCCATCTGTAGATGGCACATATAAGGGTCAAGCTGACGGAGCAGAATATGTCCTTGTAGTGGATGGTAAAGATGTTTCAATGGACGTGACAGCTATGATTTTTAATATGGAACTAGAAGGGACTATCGATACCTCTAAGAAAACGATGGACTTGTCTGGTTCAATGATGGGACAAGAAATCAATGAAACAGCAACCTATACTCTTAAAGATGATACAATAACACTCGAAATTCAAGACAATACTATCACGCTAGAAAAAGAAAAATAAGTTTCTTGTATTAGGAGTGAAACAATGAAAAAGTATCTAACACTGGGGCTTGCACTGGCCAGTTTATTCTTGCTCAGTGGCTGCCAGTTAGAAATCGTTCAGCAACTGACGGGTGGTAACACAAGTTCATCAACTAGCAATTCAAGTACTGTCGAAACAAGCTCATCTACCACTTCTTCGACTAGTTTGGAAAGCAGTTCGTCAACCAGCTCAAAAGCGAGCACTAGTTCAACTTCTAGTTCCACGACTAGTAGTAGCCAACAAGAGACAGTGACGAGCTCAGCTGAAAGAGACTATGAGAGTCTGTATGCAGAAACGCTCACAAAAGTTGCTGAGGATCCAGAAGGGACAGTTACCCACTATGCCTTTTATGACATTGATGGCAATGGAACCAAGGAATTGTTTACAGGAGTGCAGGACAGTACTGGTGCTATGTACGGAGCAGCAGTTTACTATCTGAATCAATCTGTTTCTACCTATCTGGCTCACTCTGAAGTTGCGCCAGTAGGTGGCTATCGGGCTAGTTTTACTATCAATTCAGATAGAACTGTGACCCAGTATGAATGGACTTCCTTTAGAGGAGAAGGGATTAAAAAGACCTACCAACTAGCAGCAGATGATAGCGCAGCTATCTTGCTGGAAGAAAAAGAAATCATCATGGGAAGCGCAGAACAACAGGCTGAGGCAGACCCTAATCCACTGGATTTGTCGATATTAAATTGGCAGGTTTTAGGTTATTAATCAACAAAAAGCGTTGGATGGCTCTGTCTCATGTTGGTAAAAGAGTGCTAGCAAGAGAGTTGCCAGATTAACTTTTATGTATGAGAGAAAAAGGAGAGAAATTATGAATAAACAGGATTGGTTGGATTACTTTCGAGCGGTCAATGGTCGGGAACCATCACCGCAAGAGTTTATGGATGCAAAGAATAATGGCGAATTTATAGTCGAAGAAGCAAGCTCAGGAGCAGGTGATGGAGTGGCGAGCGCAACCTTCCAAAAGGCGAGTGACGCGATTGGAAAAGTCAAAAATGTCAAAATCCCCACCTCCATGGCAAATGTTCTTTCAGCCTTGGACAAGAAGTGGTTGTTCAGACAGTATGTGATTGCTGGGCTAGTAACGGCATGGCTGTTGAAGGATGGCATCCCACGGCCAGAGGATGGAGGTCTTTTCGCTGCCTTTATGTATTTACTATGTTTTGTACTGACACCATGGTCCAGATTTGTTTGGCTTTCAATCACTGACTTTTTCTTTGGTGGAACAGGCTTCATATATGTTTTGCCGATATACATTATGATTATTGTTCAGGTTGTACTTTATCTAATAACTTATGCGTTTTCATTTATCCTAGCCCCTATCGGTTTCCTCTACCTCCATTTGCGGATAAATGTCTTTAAAAAGTAGGGTGATGGTATGAAAAATTTTGTTCGTGTTGGAACCAGTCGTGGTTGTGTCAGTCTCGCTGATGCCATTATGTCCAATAAGGGAGATACCATCATCTTGTTGGAACCAGGTTTTTATGACCTGAGCAGCTTCTATACTTTCGGTAGTAATTTTGAATTTGTTGCCCAAGATGGTCAGTTGGGGTCAGTTGTTATCAAGGCTGGTTTTAAAACAAAACCTAATATTTCACTTGTCTTTAGAAACCTGGTTATTCAGGGAGACTTTCGAAATAATTTACTGAATGTCAAGGAAGGTGGCTCTATCACACTTGATCGCTGTCAGGTCTTTCGGACAGAATTAGAGCAGGACTATCCTGACTATCCAAATGGCTCCTACTATCCTATAATTCATAATACAGGTGGGCAATTGATTATCAAAGATTCTATGGTATGGGATGATTATTTTAAAGACCCCATAGTTTTGAAAGATGATGCCCGATTGGAATTGATGAATAGTCAGGTTAGTGCCTTTGAAGCATCCAATCGTTCTACTGTGGAAATGAGAGATGTCATCATTGACAATACTTTATCTATCAGACAACAGTCTATTATGAAATCCTTTGGTACTTTGACCTTGCGACAAAAGGATTCAAAATATGTTGGTCTTCATGCCACTGACCAAAGCCAATTAATGATTGAAAAGATAGCATCTGATGTTGAAGGATCTTTATCTGGGAAAATTTATAGTAGCCAGGTGGTGATTCAGGATTTAGCCTTGCAGCCCAGCCAACAGTTCACCATTCATCATACAACGGATGCTTACATTGAAGCGAGATTTCCACAGGTTACTTTCCAACTTCTCAAGCAGGCAGCATCCAGTAATCCCATGGATGAAATCAATCAATTGACTGGATTAGCCCAGGTGAAAGAAAAAGTTACTTCCTTTATGGCTGTCGCCCAGGTCAATAAAATCCGTGCCATGAAGGGCTTGCCGACTCAAAACATCAGTTTCCACTCTATGTTTTTGGGGAACCCTGGTACAGGGAAGACAACTGTTGCTCGGTTGCTTGGAAAGGCCATGTACCAAGCAGGCGTCATTGCGACAGACACCTTTATCGAGGTTGGTCGAGAAGACTTGGTTGGTGGGTATGTAGGTCAGACTGCAATCAAAACACGAGAAATCTTGGAAAAGGCGACGGGTGGTATTTTATTTGTTGATGAAGCCTATACCCTTTACAATGAGTCATCTAATGATTTCGGTAAGGAGGCTGTTGAAACCATCATGAAGTACATGGAAGATCATCGTGATGATATTATGATTATCTTTGCAGGTTATACACAACAGATGCGGAACTTTTTGAAAATCAACCCAGGTATTGCCTCGCGTATTTCACATGAATTTTTCTTTGAAGATTATAGTGTGGAAGAATTAGCTGACTTGGGTCTACAAAGTTTGGCTAAGGATCAGTATCACGTCGATGAAGAATTCTATCGAAAAGCCCTTTCCTATAAATATCAGCATGACACAGACAAGAGCAACGCCCGTTATGTTCGTGGTTTTAATGAACAGTTAACTATGAATAATGCCTTGCGTGTCATGATGGATATGAATGTGGATGTAACAGAAATTGCCAAGGCAGACATCGATAAGTTGCTAGGCTTTGATGTTGCTGACTTATAGAGAACCTGGACTTGCAGGTTCATGGATTGGACAACTGCTATTCGGTGACCGGGGGTCCACAGTTTGCTGGAATGGCCTTGGTACCGTCAGTCTTTGGAGCCGTATTGTTGGTGGCGATTTTTCGCAGTTCTAGACGGAATTAAAAAATAAAGCCGAGTTTTGAAAAAGAGCTTGGCTTTAATATATGAATTTGCATGAATTGCCGTATTGTTCGGATTTTTCAGAAAATTTCCATTTTTCTGTTGACAAGTGAAAATAAGTGAGGTATCATAGTAAACAATTAGAACACAGAGAGGAAAAGTCAAATGAACACTGTCACTACAAAATTCTTTGCTTTGTTGTTGCGACGGTCGGGCTAGTGCTGAAAGAATGCATTAGTCCTGTTTGGCTTACCAGGCGGGCGCTGTTGACAACATCTCGCGGGTAGTAATCCTCGAGGTGTTTTCTTTTCCTTAGCTTACTTAGAAAAACTAAGAAAGAGAACCCAATATTGAAGTTTGTATTGTTTAGAAAGGTGTTCTTATGCGTGTGATTGAATTTTTAGATACGACTTTACGGGATGGTGAACAGACGCCGGGTGTGAATTTTTCTATCAAGGAAAAAGTGACCATTGCCAAGCAGTTGGAGAAATGGGGGATTTCTGCCATTGAAGCGGGTTTCCCAGCGGCCAGTCCTGATTCATTTGAAGCGGTTCGTCAGATTGCGGCAACCATGACCAAGACGGCCGTCACAGGTTTGGCTCGGTCAGTCAAGTCAGACATTGATGCTTGTTATGAGGCTCTGAAAGATGCCAAGTATCCGCAGATTCATGTTTTCATTGCGACCAGCCCCATTCACCGTGAATTTAAACTTCAAAAGACCAAAGAAGAAATTTTGGCGCAAATCACTGAACATGTCAGCTATGCCCGTGAGCGTTTTGAGGTGGTCGAGTTTTCACCAGAGGATGCGACGCGGACGGAGTTGGATTACTTGCTTGAGGTGGTGCAAACAGCGGTAGATGCGGGTGCGACCTACATCAATATTCCAGACACAGTTGGTTTTACGACACCTCAGCACTACGGAGAAATTTTCCGTTATCTGACAACTAATGTCAAATCGGACCGTGAGATTATTTTCAGTCCCCATTGCCACAATGACCTAGGTATGGCTGTTGCCAATACCCTTTCAGCCATAAAAAATGGAGCTGGTCGGGTCGAAGGTACTATCAATGGTATCGGTGAGCGAGCAGGAAATGCGGCTCTGGAAGAGGTGGCTGTAGCCCTTGAAATTCGGAAAGATTTCTATGATGTGACTAGTCCCATTGTCCTTAAGGAAACGCTCAATACTTCGGAATTAGTCTCTCGCTTTTCTGGTATTGCTATTCCACGCAATAAGGCGGTGGTTGGTGGCAACGCCTTCTCACATGAATCTGGTATCCATCAGGATGGTGTCTTGAAAAATCCATTGACCTATGAAATCATTACACCTGAGTTGGTAGGGGTCAAGAAAAATTCTCTGCCACTGGGTAAACTATCTGGTCGCCATGCCTTTGTAGAAAAGCTGAAAGAACTAGACCTGTATTTTGAAGAGAGTGATGTTGCGGGCCTCTTTGCTCGTTTCAAAAACCTTGCAGACAAGAAGGAAAAAATTACGGATGCTGATATTCGTGCCTTGGTAGCAGGGACAGAAATCAGCAATAGAGATGGTTTCCAATTTAAAGATTTACGTTTGGATAGTCAGTCTGACGGCAGCATTCAGGCTCAGGTCATCTTTATCAATCAGGATGAGGAAGAAGTGGTTGTTGCAGAGTCAGGCAAGGGTTCGGTTGAGGCTGTCTTTAATGCCATTGACCAATTCTTCCAGCAGGAAATCAGCTTAGAACGCTACCATATCGACGCTATTACTGATGGGATTGATGCCCAGGCGCGTGTGCTTGTCGCCGTAGAAAACAAGGCAACGGAAACGGTCTTTAATGCCTCTGGTATTGACTTTGACGTACTGAAGGCTTCGGCCATTGCCTATATCCATGCCAATGTCATGGTGCAAAAAGAAAATAGTGGCCAGATAGATAAGAAACTATCAGAGAAAGACTTGCCACACATCTAGGAGGAAATATGACGAAAAAAATTGTAGCCTTGGCTGGTGATGGTATCGGTCCTGAAATCATGGAGGCTGGCCTAGCAGTCCTTGAGGCTGTGGCTGGGCAAGTAGGATTTGATTATGAGATTGAGGAGAAAGCTTTTGGTGGCGCTGGGATTGATGTAGCAGGTCATCCTCTACCTGAGGATACCTTGCAAGCTTGCCGAAAGGCGGATGCGATTTTGTTGGCAGCAATCGGTAGCCCTCAGTATGACAATGCGGCTGTCCGTCCAGAACAAGGCCTTCTTCAATTTCGTAAGGAATTGGGTCTTTTTGCCAATATCCGTCCCGTTAAGATTTTTGATAGCCTGAAAGACTATTCTCCTCTGAAAGCGGAGCGCTTGGACGGTGTGGATTTGGTCATGGTACGGGAGTTGACAGGTGGGATTTATTTTGGGGAGCATATTCTGGAAACAGACCAAGCCAGCGATAGCAATACCTATCAGGCAGAAGAGATTGAACGGGTTGTCCGCTCTGCCTTTGACCTAGCCCAAAAAAGACGAAAAAAAGTCACCAGCATTGATAAGCAAAATGTACTGGCGACGTCAAAATTATGGCGTAAGGTGGCGGATGAGGTAGCGAAGGACTACCCAGATGTGGTCTTGGAGCACCAGTTGGTGGATAGTGCGGCCATGCTCTTGATTACTGATCCTAGTCGGTTTGATGTTTTGGTGACGGAAAATCTTTTCGGAGATATTTTGTCGGATGAGGCCAGTGTACTGACAGGAACGCTAGGTGTTCTGCCTTCTGCCAGTCATGCGGTGGCAGGTCCTAGTCTTTATGAACCTATCCACGGTTCGGCACCAGATATTGCAGGTCAGGGCATTGCCAATCCTGTCAGTATGATTCTATCTGTTGCCATGATGTTGGAAGAAAGTTTTGATTTGGTCCAAGCAGGTCAGACCATTCGCCAAGCCGTTGAAGCAGTCTTTGCACAAGGCGTTTTCACGAAAGACCTAGGTGGCACTGCCTCTACCAAAGAAATGACAGCGGCTATTATTGAACAGCTTGAAAGGAGGTCGCCATGAGTGGAAAATCCATTTTCGATAAACTCTGGGACCGCCATGTGATTACAGGGCAGGAAGGTCAGCCCCAGCTCCTTTATGTGGACCAACACTATATCCATGAGGTGACCAGTCCCCAGGCTTTTGATGGTTTGCGAGAGGCTGGACGTCAGGTCCGTCGGCCGGAATTGACCTTTGGTACATTTGACCATAATGTTCCAACGGTTAATATTTATGATATTCGTGATGTCATTTCCAAGGCACAGATGGATGCCTTAGCCCGAAATGTGGTGGAATTTGGTATTCCACATGCGCCACATGGATCTGCCAATCAAGGCATTGTCCATATGGTGGGTCCAGAGACTGGCTTGACCCAGCCTGGGAAATTCATCGTCTGTGGAGATAGCCATACGGCAACCCACGGAGCTTTCGGGGCCATTGCCTTTGGGATTGGGACAACAGAAGTAGAGCATGTCTTTGCGACTCAAACCCTGTGGCAGGTCAAACCCAAAAAGCTCTTAGTACGGTTTACAGGTAAGCCGAAAAAGGGGATATACTCCAAGGATTATGTCTTAGCATTGATTGCTAAGTATGGTGTGGCACTGGGGGTTGGTTATGTAGTCGAGTATGTGGGTGAGGCTATTGATGCTCTGACCATGGAAGAACGGATGACGATTTGTAACATGTCCATCGAGTTCGGATCCAAGATGGGGATTATGAACCCAGATCAAACTACTTTTGATTATCTAGCGGACAAGGAAAAACGCCCCAAAGACTTTGAGGAGGCGGTGGCTGATTGGAAAACCCTAGTATCTGATTCAGATGCAGTTTATGACAAGGTCATTGAGATGGATGTTTCGAATCTGGCACCGATGGTAACATGGGGAACCAATCCTTCCATGGGGGTATCCTTTGATGAGACCTTTCCTGAAGTTCGCGATATGAATGATGAACGAGCGTATAAGTACATGAACTTACAGCCTGGACAAAGTCCAAGGGACATCGAAATTGGCTATGTTTTCCTAGGTTCTTGTACCAATGCCCGTCTTTCTGACTTACAAGTGGCCGCCAAGATTGTCGAAGGCAAACGTGTGGCAGATCATGTGACTGCAATTGTGGTTCCGGGTTCGAGGCCGGTTAAGTCAGCTGCAGAAGCACTAGGCTTAGACAAAATTTTCTTGGAAGCTGGCTTTGAATGGCGGGATCCGGGTTGCTCCATGTGTTTGGGGATGAACCCAGACAAGGTGCCGACAGGTGTCCACTGTGCATCAACCAGTAACCGAAACTTTGAGGATCGACAGGGAGTTGGATCGAGAACCCACCTTTGCAGCCCAGCCATGGCAGCAGCGGCCGCTATTGCAGGACGCTTTGTAGATGTTCGTGAGATGGAGGTGGTCTGATGGAAAAGTTTACAATCTACACTGGGACGACCGTTCCACTCATGAATGACAACATTGATACCGACCAGATTTTGCCCAAGCAGTTTCTCAAGCTGATTGACAAGAAGGGGTTTGGCAAGTACCTCATGTATGAGTGGCGTTATTTGGATAACAAGTACACTGAGGACCCTGATTTTATCTTTAATACGGCCCCATATCGTCAGGCAACGATCTTGATTACAGGGGATAACTTTGGGGCAGGTTCCTCTAGGGAGCACGCCGCTTGGGCCCTTGCTGACTACGGCTTCAAGGTTATCATTGCAGGCTCCTTCGGGGATATTCATTATAACAATGACCTCAACAATGGTATCTTGCCAATCGTTCAGCCCCGTGAGGTTCGGGAGAAATTGGCTGCGCTGGCATCGACTGATGAGGTGACTGTCGATCTCTACCAGCAAAAAATTATCTCTCCAGTCGGAGAATTTGATTTTGAGATCGATGCAGATTGGAAACACAAATTACTCAATGGTCTAGATGATATTGGGATTACCCTTCAGTATCAGGAGTTGATTGAGGAGTATGAGGTAAATCGTCCAAGCTACTGGCAAGAATAGAGTCTTTCATTTTATCTTTTATTACTGCGACGAACGAGGAAACTCCGTTTCCCTATTTCCAACTTCAAATAATTTCATCATTATTTGAACTCGCTTTGCCGTACTTTACAAGCGTTACTTACTATCGTAAGTATGATTTCTAAACTTCAAAAGTCACTACTCTGACTGTTGAAACTGTCTGTAGCTCGTTGCTACGAACAATGTTCGTTTTATCTCCAACATCTAACTGTCTCCCAGACAGTTAGAGCTAGTACTAAAAGCAAACTGAAAGACTCCTACGAAATATGAAGAAAACAAGCAGGTCGCTCTGCTATGGAACAAAAGAAAAGAGGAAATGATTATGACGAAACAAATTCACTGGGATGGCGCACTTTCACAAGAAGGTTTTGACATTATCAAGGGTGAGGGAGGCGTGATTGTATGCCCGACGAAGGTTGGTTACATCATCATGACTGCCGACAAGGCTGGTTTGGAGCGGAAGTTTGATGCCAAAGAGCGCAAGCGGAATAAACCGGGCGTGGTCCTTTGTGGTAGCATGGAGGAGCTTCGTGAGTTGGCTCAGTTGACTCCTGAGATTGATGCTTTCTACCAAAAACATTGGGATGAGGACATTTTGTTGGGCTGTATCCTGCCGTGGAAACCAGAGGCTTATGCTAAGTTGCAAGCCTATGGCGATGGTCGTGAAGAGTTGATGACTGACGTGCGTGGGACTTCTTGCTTTGTTATCAAGTTTGGTGTAGCTGGCGAGCAGATTGCTAAGGAAATGTGGGAAAAAGAAGGTCGTATGGTCTACGCTTCATCTGCTAACCCATCAGGTAAGGGAAATCGTGGCAAGGTAGAAGGTATCGGTGAGCGTATCGCGTCTAAAGTAGACTTGATTATCGAGGCGGATGATTATGTAGCATCTATCCAGCCAGACAAGACCATTGAAACCCGCTATGAACAAGGGGTTATGGTGTCTATGGTAGACAAAGATGGTAAACTCATTCCAGAACAAGGTGCAGATAGCCGTTCTATCAGCCCATGCCCAGTTGTCATCCGTAAAGGTTTGGACATCGATAAAATCATGATGCACTTGTCTGATCATTTCAACTCTTGGGATTATAGACAAGGGGAATATTACTAAGAACCTATATTCACAGTTCAGCATTTCCATCTAAGGCTAGTTTTTCAGCTACTTATCGTTAGTTTTTTTCAAAATACGGTCAGTATTCCCTCAAAAAACTGCCTTGATGAGCGAAAAACTTTCTCTTATATACAAGCACTTCACTTGTAAATACAGGTTCTATGATAGAGCGATCCGAAAGGATCGTTTTTTCTACCAGAAAAAAACTGACCGAGATTTAGTCAGTTTGGTGCTGTTTGATAAGAAATTGGAGGTTGTCGACTATCCTTTTCTCGTCTGTCAGTTCCAAGATTTGTAGTCCTTTGTCAATCAGTTCCTGCTTGTTTTGGGCTATGCCTAGATAGACATAGGCACGGGATAGTTGGTCATAGCGTTTTTCTTGCTTGGCTAGGTCCATGAGTTTGGTGGCAAAAAAAGTAGACTTGCTGTACTGTCTTTGTTCCAAGAAAAAATAAGAAAGTGAACGATAATGTGACAGTATAGTGGGTTGAATTTTCTTGTAATCCTTGTATTTTTCCAATCGTTTAAGAAGAAGATTGGCAGTTTCTTCAAGGCTATCAGGTGAAGAAATCTTAGACAGAAGAGTGCCTACTAAGATAATATCATTATGATACCAGTTGTCGTATTCTTCTAGTTGGGACCAGAGGAGTTTGGACAGGGTTTCAGCCTCGTCGGAAAGTTGATTGAAAGAGGTACTGTTTCGAATTGCTACTACAGTTTCTAAAAGTTGACATTTTCGACGGATAGGACCATCATTTGGTTCTTTTTTCAAGTGGTCCTGGCAACGCTTTATCAAATCCTCCATGGTCTTCGTGGTCGGATTTCTGAGATTATCTATATCATAGAGCAGTTGTTGGCGTTGGCTGGGCTGGTAGTAGTTACAGAGGTATTCAAACTCCTCGAAGGTCATATCAACTTGCTTAAGCAAGAACCGCATGAGCTCATAGCTAGGAATGGTTTGATTTTTCTCGAAACGAACCAAAGTAGACCGATTGAGATAATCCCCACAAATCTGCTCCTGACTCAAATGCTTGCTTTTCCGAATGCTCCTATAAACACTTCCGTAATCCCATCGCATAACAATATCCTTTCATCAAATTGTGATTATATGCAACAAAACGAATTAACTTTATAAAAATAGTATATCATAATAATATGGAAATATTGTTTTTTGTATATAGAAAATAGGCTGATGAAAGTCTGCTGCACCGCTCTGCCATTTCCCCAAGAAAGGAGTTTCTATGTTAAAAGTAGTCGATATCTGCAAGCGATACGGTGCCCACCAGGTCTTGTCCTATGTGTCCTTTGAGCTACAAGCGGGGGACTTGGTGGCTCTTGTGGGACCAAATGGGGTGGGGAAATCCACTCTGTTGAATATCATCAGCAACACAGAAACCGCTGACCGTGGGTCGGTAACCATCAATGGTCGTCCCAATAGTGACCGAGCGATTTTTCAAGATATGTCTGTCATGTTGGATGCCCAAGCCCTTTATCCACAGTTGACGGGTTATGACCATCTGACCTATGTGGCTGCCACCCACAAGCTGGGGAAAAAGGAAGTGGATGCATTGGTGGAAGAATTGGGGATAGGCTACTATGTCAAAAAGCGGGTGGCTGGCTATTCCATGGGTATGAAGCAGAAGTTGCTCTTTGCCATGGCTGTCCTTCCCAAGCCCAAGCTCTTGTTGCTGGATGAACCCCATATCGGCTTGGATCCGACCAATATCATTCAACAGCGGGAATTTCTTCTAAACCTACAAGCAGAAGGGGTTGCCATTTTGCTTTCTTCCCACCATCTGTCGGAGATTGAGAAGCTGACTAATCAGGTTTATTTCCTCAAGGCCAGCAAGTTGATTGCCATAGAAGTGGAGTTGTCGGCGGATTATGATTACCATCTTGCTGTGGAAAACTCCAAGCAGGTTCAGGAATTTTTACGGGATTATCCTCAACTCTTGTGGAAAAAGGCAGAGCAGGGTCTGGTGGAAATCTTCTTGCCTGAGCGAGATTTACTAGACTGTCTGGATTGTATTCCAATCCAGCAGGTGGCTGGCCTTACAAAAGCCAGCGACTATATGGAGTCCCTCTACCGTGATCTCTACGTGGAGGAAGGTGGTGAGGAGACATGAGGCTGAACTTTGAAATCAAGAAAATCCTCTGGTCGCCTCTTTACTGCCTGCTCGTGCTGGGTTTTCTGGGTCTGGCTTACCTTCCTATTTCTCAGCGCCAAGTCCACCAAGCGACCTATGTGGAAACCTATAAAGAAGAACTGAGTGAATTGGCCAGTGTCTTGGTAGATATAAAAATTGAGGAGGGCTCAGAAGAAGCACCGCGAATGCTGGGCTTGAAATCCGATATAGAAAGTGTCGGTCAGGCTTTAGATGAGGGGAAGTTTGAAGCTATCCCCAACTACAGCAAACTCATGTATCAAGACCTGGACTATTTTGTCAGTCGCAATCGACAGCTTTTTCAAACTCGGAATTCCTTGACACAAACGGAAGTCGAGCGTTTGGCCAGATGGAATGACTGGTTGCTTGCCTACCAATTGCCTGATGGTCCTGAAAACAAGGCTTGGTCAACAGGGCGTATTGTTCAAGCCTACTTAGAAAGTTTGTTTGGTTTTCTTCCTGTATTTTTGGTGCTTGGTTTTCTGCTTGCCAATCAGCTGGCGGAAAAGACACTGGCTCATCAAGTTTGGCAGTTGCGGCAGTGGGATAGTCTGAGTTTGCAGGGGATCAGGCGTTTGGCTGCCTCCATGCTATCGCTACTCTTTGCAGTTGGGCTGGGGTTGCTCTTTATCCTGGTCTATGATGGGCTGACAGGTCAGTTGGCTGTATCTAGTTTTCAAGCTCCTCTTGAGATGTTGGGTCAGAGTCAGTTGATCGGCTCTTGGCTTTACGGGCTTATCTTGCTTGGCTTTTGGCTAATCTTACTCCTAGCTATTCGCCTGCTATTTGGATTTTTGGACCACTTGTTAGCCAGTCGGCTGATTTTTGTGGTGACGGGGTTACTATTGGCTCTGGGGCTTTCCTATCAGGCTGGTGCAGTAGCTGGTTGGTCAGGTCAAATTCTGCCTTTGCTTGCCTTTCCGAGTTTTTTAGACACAGGTGCATTTTCACAGGTCTTTTTACAGGTGGATGTTTTCCTCCTGCTGACCATTGGGCTTTTCGTTGCCTATTATGTGCTGACAGAAAAGAAAAGATTGGTCTTGTCAGTTGGTCATCAGAAAGAATGGGAAACCGGTCCTTTGGACAAGGTTTGGTCTTTTGAAATACTCATCCTTAGTCGGCTCAAGACTTGGAAAGGGCTCGTCTTAGTAAACTTGCTCTTAGCTCTGCTATTTTCCCTAGTAACAGGCCTACAAAAGCAAGAGGTTGCCCAGGAGGAGAGGGTTTCGATGGAGTTGGTTGCCCAGTCCTATGAGCAGAATGGGGCATATGTGGAGGTTTTGCAGTCGGAAATCAACCGTCTGAGGCAGTTGGTCAAAGAGGACGTGAGCTATCAGGAGGAGTTGGAGCTGAGGCTTGGTCTCTTGCAAGAATATCGTGTCTATAAAGACCTATATGTCAAGCAGTGGCAGGTTTATCAGGACAATCCTAATACTTTGCCAGCCAGTCACCTTGCTATGCTGGAGACAGAGCAGGTCTATCTATGGGCTAGGGAGGAGAAGGCATTTGCCAATGGTGATATTGGGGCCACCCAGACGGTAGATAATCTTCGCCGTTACCAGACCCGCAATCAGGTCAGTCAGTATTACTGGAAGCAGCTGATGGAGGCTGGGGTGCCAGCAACTAAGCGGGGCAAGGATGTCATTTTGCCCAGCTTGGAAAATCGTTTTGATACCAATGATGCCTTGGTTCCAGTAGATGATCCCTCTTGGGACCGCTCCAGAGATCTGTCAGGTATCGGCAGCCTGCGCTCTTTTTTTGATGGTCCGGCTTATTTGGTGCTGCTATTGCTGGCGGTTTGGATTGGCAGTCGGGGCAAGGCGGTGGAAGTTGCTGGAAAAAACTGGCGTCTTTATCAGACCCAGCCTGTGGATTTGCGTCAGGTTCTATTCACCAAGTGGTTGCTGGGACTGGGGCAGGCACTAGGATTCACAGTGTTCTTTCTCGTTAGCCTTTTCCTAGTCAATAGTCTGGTCGGAGGAATCGGTTATCTGGAAGATGGCCTTATCTTGCTTTCACATTCGGAGAGGGGTATTTTTCTTGAACTCCTGAGGGGACAAGAACTCTGGGCTTGGTTCCTGCCCAATGCTCCTTATCTCTTATGGATGGTGCTTGGCTTGCTTGTCTTGGAAATTATTCTAGTCAGTCTCAATCATCTTTTGCAAGTTCGGTTTTCAAATCGCTTAGTGGTTTTCATCCTACTAGCTGGTTTGCTGGCTCTGCTGGACTACCTCCTCTTTCAAGATCTGATTTTGGATGGGCAGGAGGTCTTTAGGCAGTTAGCTCTGCTATTTTCATAAAAAAAGAAAGACTGGCTGAAAATTTTCAGTCAGTTTCTTATCTTTATTCAATCACCAGCATGCCTTCTTTAACGGCAAATGGGTGTTCTGGGTCGATGCGGTCGTAGAACATGACACCGTTGAGGTGGTCGATTTCGTGTTGGACCACAATGGCATTATAGCCCTTGAGCTTGATGCGGTGCTTTTCTCCGTTTTTGTCCATGTAATCAACAGTCACGCGCGCGTGGCGGACTACGTAGCCTTGGACTTCGCGGTCAACAGATAGGCAACCTTCTCCTCCTTCAAGGGCGGCTTCTTGGACAGAATGAGCCACGATTTTAGGGTTGTACATGACCTCTTGTAGAGAGTAGGCTTGGGCAGGTGGATTGCCTTCTTCGTCTTCTGGGTTTGGGACCAAGACAGCAATGATGCGTTTGGAAACATCAATCTGAGGCGCTGCTAGACCAACTCCGCCACGGAGTTTCATTTTCTCCGCCATGACTGGATCCTGCGAATGTTTGAGGAATTGCATCATTTTTTCGCCTAAAATAATTTCCTGATCAGATAGAGGAAATGCAACTTCTTCAGCGACCTGGCGTAGGGTTGGGTGCCCTTCACGGATGATGTCATCCATGTCAATCAAATGGGCAGCTTTTGTCAATCGTTCAATAACAGACATAATTCTCTCCTTTGAATATAGTTAAGATAAGTATAGCATGAAATGGGAGAGAATAAAAGTCGGACTTTTCTATCCATTCGCTTTCAAATCTGTTATACTAGTAAAAGACGAACGTTGAAAGGGAGAAAAATGAAAAGAATTTTAGAAAAAGCCAGTTTGCTGGCCTTGTCCACCATGCTGGTTTCGACATTTGCAGTTTCACCAGCTATTCCGCAGATGATTGAGTATTTTGCTCAGCAGGGAATTGCAGCGGCCCAGGTGGAAAATTTGATTACGGTGACATCATTTGCCATTATGGTAGCACTCTTGATGAATGGCTTGGTTGTCCGTTTCTTATCGGAACGCAACATTATCATTGTAGGGCTCTTGTTAATGGCAATTGGAGGTGCTTTACCGGTGTTTCTAACTGCCTATCCTCTGATTTTGCTGGCTCGTATCTTACTTGGTTTGGGGATTGGCTTGATCAATGCGCGTGCGATTAATATCATCGGTAATTTTTTCACCGGTCAGGAACGGGTCAAAATGATGGGCTTGCGTGGTTCAGCAGAGGTTTTGGGAAGCGCAGGCTTAACTCTTCTTGTCGGTTGGTTGACTCAATTTGGTTGGCAACCTGCCTTCTTGGTCTACCTTTTTGCCTTGGTCATCTTGGCTCTCTTCCTTCTCTTTGTTCCCAAGGAAGAATTACTTGCTCGCATGGAGGTAAAGGTTGAGGAGAACGCGCCCAAGGTCAAGCTGGATAAGACCATGTGGATGATGGGCATTTATCTGGCATTCTTAGCCTTCTTTGTTATCAATGTCAATACCTTTCTGACCATTCGTATTCCTCAGATTGTTTTAGCCAAGGGCATTGGTACTGCTCAGCAAGCCAGTCTCATTCTCAGTCTTATGCAGGTCATGGGGATTGTGGCAGGGACGGTCTTTAGTAGCTTGGTTGGTCGTTTGAAGGGTTGGCTTTTAGCTGTTTCCTACGTGGTCTTTGGACTCGCGGTTGTCGGCATTGCCTTTGCGGATAATCTCTGGGTGCTGGGACTTGGTGGTATGGTGTCAGGATTTTTCTACAGCATCATTCTAACCATTGTCTTTAGTCAGGTAACAGACCGTGCACCCAAGGCCTTGCTCAATGCGGTCATGACAATCGTCCTTATGGGCTGCAATATCGGCGGTGCGACATCTGCCATCTTGCCGACTTATCTGGAAAAACTCAATCCAACCCCAACAGGTGCCTTTGGTATTTACGCCATCGGCTGTGCCTTGATCAGCTCAGGCTTGATTTATAAACAAATTCGTAAATAGAAATAGGAAATGTCATGCGATTAGATAAATTTTTGGTGGACTGCGGTGTCGGCAGTCGGACCGAGGTCAAAAAAATCTTGAAAAGCAAGCAAGTCACGGTCAACGGACAAGTGGAGACGTCGCCCAAGGCTCAGATCGATGAGCAGGCTGACCAGATAGCAGTTGCAGGTCAAGGATTGACGCATGAAAAATATGTCTACTATCTACTCAACAAGCCTAAGGGTGTCATTTCGGCGACAGATGACGACAAGCATCGGACGGTTTTGGATTTGCTGGATGACACGGATCGTCGCAAGGAAGTTTTTCCAGTTGGGCGACTAGACATTGACACCCACGGACTCCTGCTCTTGACCAATAATGGTCCCTTGGCTCATGTCATGTTGTCGCCCAAGAAACACGTGGATAAGATCTATCAAGCTCAGGTTGACGGAATCATGGATGAGGCAGATAGGCTTGCTTTTGAAAATGGGATTGAGCTGAAAGATTTTGCCTGTCAACCAGCCAAGCTGGAGATTCTTGCCCTAGATGAGGAAAAAAATCAATCTACCGTCCGCATCACGATTCGAGAGGGCAAATTTCACCAGGTCAAACGTATGGTGCAGGCGCGTGGTAAGACGGTTACGGATTTACAACGCTTGTCCATGGGACCCTTGCGCTTGGATTCGCAATTGGCTCTGGGAGATTACAGAAGGTTGACAGTGGAGGAGTTGACCAGTTTGGAAGGATTCGGAGTGGAGCTGTAAACTCTGTGGCTTCTATGCCTACTTTGAAGTAAATGAAAAAAATCTGCTCACTGGCAGATTTTTCTTTATCCCAAAATAATGGGATGGAGATAGGTCAAGAGGGTAAAACTGATGAGGGCATAGAAGATGGCGTAGCGGATGGCTTGGATAGGTTTGTGGAAACGGATGAGAGCCAAAGCGCACCAAACAATCAGAACGGTAATGAACCAACCTGATAGGAGTCGCAGGGGTGTTGGTCCGTAGAGGTAGATATAGATGCCAAACAATTTCCAAGCGGCTAATAGGGCAAAGAGACTGGCGCTGATAAAGACCAAGGTCAGGAGCAAGCGGGTGCTTTTTCGCTCCCAGAGTGGTTTGTCCGCAAAGATATAGGCCCCTGCTAAGACTGCAAAGTTGACCAAGCAGACCCGGACCAATTGCCAAAAACCTGTAACGGCAACTGTCGAGGCAGTCTGAGGAGAAATGCCATTGAGTGCCAGCAAATCCCCAATTTCGGTCAAACTGGTGACGAAAAAGAGCAGGTAGATGGTCAATAAACTGCCCAGTAGGAGATAGACAGACAGGGTAGGAAAGATACGTAGCGGTTTCAGTTGGTCCTGAAATTGCGAATAGGTCAGTGATTTTTTCGGATAATAGAGCAAGCTGCCAGCTACCAAGCCGAATAACCAAGCACCGACAGGTAGAGAGAAGATAAAGCGTCCGAAAAGGAGATTGAAATCCCAGCCAGAAAGCAAACCTTGAATGAAATTGTCAATCCATTTCCCGAGGTCGCCAGTTGCTAGAGAGAAGGTTTGTGATACCTGCGACAGCTGCTGCCAAACAAAGTAAACAAGGAAAAAGGTGAGAATGGAGCTGACAGTTAAGAGAAGGATAAAGCGGAAGCGGGCAAGTGATTGTCCGGTCTGTTCTGGTTTATCTTCTTTAAAAGTCGCAAAATGCAGGCGAAGTAAGAAGTGTTTGAAGGGCAAGAGGATAAAACCTTGTAGCACATCATACCAGAAGAGAACACCAATTCGTCCTTGTGCCAGCCAACCATTTCGTGCGAGAACATAACAGACGAAACTGGTGTGGAGAGCTAGCAGTTGTAACATCTCAATCGATTCGCGAAAGTCCCAAATCGATAGGGCTAAGGCTTGCAGCAGGCAGGAGCTGGCAAAGATGATACTTTCTAAGTTAGGCTTGTTTAATCTTTTTTCCGTGGATAAAAATTGTCCGAGCTCCACCAGCGCTATCATTCCCAAGCTAAAGAGAAGGAGAAGTCGAGGCTGGTAATCGAAGAAAATATAGATATAGAGATAGGCCAGTAGGTAGCTGAGCCAGCGTCCAGTGTTAAAGACCTGTCTTTCAGCCGGAGTCAGCTGGGCAATCCGGTTCTTTGTCGGGGAAAGAGCGGGATTGATTGGGGAAATGGTCTGGTCAGAAATGCTTTTAACCTTCATGTTCATCCTCCTCATCGGGGACATATTCTAAAATATCCCCCGGTTGGCAGCCCAATTCACGGCAGAGGGCATTTAAGGTCGAAAAACGGATGGCCTTGGCCTTGTTATTTTTCAAAATCGACAGGTTGGCAGGCGTCAGCTCAATCAATTCTGCCAGACGACCGGCGCTAATCCGCTTTTGAGCCATAATAATATCTAAATTGATTTGTATCATAAGCCCTCCTTAAATCGTATAGTCGACTTCATCTTGCAGTTCGACGGCTTTACCAAAGGCATTGCGAACAACGCGAATGACCAAGGTCAAGGCGAGACCAGCAACTGTAATTAAGAGCATGGGCACGTAGCAAGTGACCCCCAGACCGAATGAAATCAGGGTAGCAAGCGCCATTTCCCAGCCCAAGACTTGTAAACTGCGGACATTTTCTGCGACAAATACTTGATTTTTCCCGATGCGCGCCACCAATTGGTAGAGATGGAAGAGGAAAATCAGCGCCAAAAAGCCCAAAAGATAACCGAAAATCAGCAGGGTCAGGTAGCGCGTGTCTCCTTGGAGCAAAGGAGAAGGGTAGATGATAACCAAATCAACTACCCATGTACCCGTGCACATGAGCAGGATGGAGGCCAAGAAGAGAAGGATTAAACAAGTTTTGGTCAGACTGATACTCCAGTCTTCATAGGTCGGATGTGGTTGTGACATAAAAACTCCTTTGTGATTTTTCTCTAGCATACCACAGAATTTATCGAATTTCAATAAAAAAATAATGAAAAATGATATATTTTTATTAAAAAAGGATAAAGAATAAACAGAGCAAGTCGTATAGGAAGCTCTGCCATTTGCCAAAACAAAAGAAAAAAATCGGTCAGAACAACCGATTTCTAGTTTAAATATCTGCTGGTGCAAAGACGACCTGTCCATTTTCAAAACGGTCAATTCTAGCTAGAGATGTGACAGGAACGCCGGCATCAATGAGCAGTTGACGCCCGTCTTGGAAGGATTTTTCGATGACAATGCCGACACCGACCACGGTAGCGCCCGCTTGCTGGATAATGTCAATCAAGCCCTTGGCTGCCTGTCCGTTGGCCAAGAAATCATCGACAATCAGCACCTTGTCCTCTGGACTGAGGAATTTGCTAGCGATGGAGACCGTGCTGGTGACTTGCTTGGTAAAGGAATAGACTTCAGCAGTCAAAATGCCTTCTGTCATCGTAATATTTTTATGTTTTTTAGCAAAAATCATCGGAACTTCTAAACTTTCTGCAACATAGATAGCTGGTGCAATACCTGAGGCTTCGATCGTGACAACCTTGGTAATTTCTTTAGAGCGATAGGTATCTGCCAAGACCTGCCCCATTTCTTTCATCAAGCGAAAATCAACCTGATGGGTCAAGAATGAGTCAACTTTTAAGATGTTTTCTCCTAATATCTGACCATCTTTTAAAATGCGTTCTTCCAATGTTTGCATACTATATTCAACCTCGTAAAATCTTTTTTGGTATTATAACACTTTTTTCGAAATAGAAAAAGGAAAATAGGAACATTGTGAATAAATAATAGTTTTGAAAGAGGGTTTTGGCTTAAAATCCGAATGATTATATATGGTTTTTTAAAAATATATTGTAAAAACGGATAGTTTTTGATAGAATAAACCATCTATTTTATGAAAAAGAGGTTATTATGTCCAAAGAACAAACACATGAAGTCCAATCAGACATGCTCTACGGGATTGAAGAAAAGCCACCTGTTGGGGTTGCGATTTTGTTGGCCCTGCAGCATATTTTAGCAGCTTTTGCAGGTATTATTGCGGTTCCTTTGGTGGTGGCAACGGCCTTGGGCTTGTCGGTTGAAGATACGTCCATTATGGTTTCGGCGTCCATTTTCGTAGCCGGTCTTGCGACCCTCTTGCAGTCCAAGGGGCTCGGTCCGATTGGTTCGCGCGTGTCTGGTATGATGGGGACGGATTTTACCTTTGCGAATCCAGCCATCACTGTCGGTAGCCAGTTTGGTATTGCAGGAATTGTTGGTGCGACCATTGTCGGATCGCTGGTGGAAATTGTCCTTAGTCGCTTTATTAAGCCCCTCATGCGTTTCTTCCCGCCACTGATCACAGGAACAGTTGTCGCTCTTATCGGGATTACCCTCTTGCCGGTCAGCATGGATTGGGCAGCGGGTGGTGTCGGTGCGGCAGACTATGCTTCTGTTGAAAATGTCAGCATTGCAGTCGTGGTTATGATTTTCACTCTTGCCCTCAATCACTATGGTAAGGGTATGTTGTCAACAGCCTCTGTCTTTTTCGGAATGGTTTTTGGGTATATTCTCTGCATTTTCCTTGGAAAAGTTGATATGACTGCGGTTAAAGATGCAGCTTGGTTTGCGCTTCCGAAAATTTTCCACTACGGTGTGACTTTTGATGTGTCATCCATTCTAGCCTTTATTCCTGCTTATGTTGTATCCTTGATCGGTACGGTCGGAATTATGATGGCCATTGGAGAAGCTTCAAATCAAAAGATTTCTTCTGAGCGGGCAGCAAATGGTGTTCTGGCAGACGGAGTTGGTTCCTTGATTGCCGGTGTTTTTGGAGCAGGTCCCAACACAGCCTTCTCGCAAAACGTTGGCTTGATTACCCTGACCAAGGTTGCCAGCCGCTATGTCATGATTTTAGCGGGCTTGATTTTGGCTATCTTTGGTGTCTTTCCTAAGTTATCTGCCTTGATTTCGATCATGCCTCAACCTGTCTTGGGTGGCGTCGGTGTCATCATGTTCGGTCTCGTGGCGGCTCAGGGAATTAAGACCCTTGCGACTATCAAAATCGGTGACCGTGAGCTCTTGATTATTTCCATTGCCTTTGCGCTTGGTATTGGTGTGACGGTACGTCCAGAGTTGTTAAGTCATCTTCCCTCAGCTCTCCAAATGGTCTTCTCATCTGGTATTTCAACAGGAACCTTGGCAGCTCTCTTACTAAATGTCGTTTTGAAAGAAAAATAAGATGAAATAGGCTATCCTCGTGATAGTCTATTCTTATAGATAGTTATAATTTATTGCTATTGGCCGAGAGAATTTGGTTTTGGTATACTAGGAAGAAACGACTATGGGAGGGATTTATGACAGTAGAAGAATGGAAACAAGCACCGATAGCGATTTTGGGAGCAGGTGCGGTTGGAAAAGCGGTTGGAGCGGATTCTAAGTTGGCTGGGAATCGTGTCCACCTCTTTGAGTTGCCAGGATTTGCGGAACAAACCTTGAAGAATCTGGACAAGACAGGAATCACCTTGACAGGTGGACAAAATAGCCTTTACGGTTTTGAGCGTAGCGGACGTGCCTTTTTTGACCTGGTGACAGACCGTATTGAAGAGGCTGTAGCAGGAGCCAAGATTATCATTGTGGCGGTGCCGTCCATTGCCCATGACCAATTTTTTGAAGCCTTGGTGCCTGTCTTAGAAGATGGGATGATTGTTCATATCATTCCGGATAATTTTGGCAGTTTGAAACTTCGTAAGAAGATGAGAGAGTTGGGTTGTCAGAAGCAGGTGATTGTCGGTGGCTGGACCAGTGCCCCTTACGGAGCTCGAATTGTCAGGGAGGGCGGGGTCATGACGCCTAAAATCGAGTTAAAATATCGGGCCATTACGCTTCGGGGTGCAGCTCTGCCCATGACCGACCAAGAACTCTTCCTAGAAAGTTCGCAGGCGATTGGAGCTTTTGATGCCATTACGGAAGGGGACGGTGTGACGGGTGGTCAGACCGTTTTGGATGTTGGTTTTAGCAATGTCAATCCAGTCCTGCATTGTCCTGGTACGATTTTGGGGGCTAGTGTGATGGAGAATTTTGGTCGAATTTTCGGTGGCAATGATCCGCTCCAGTACTCAATCTATTCACACGCTTATAGTGAATCCGTGGCAGAAGTGCAATACGCCTTTTATATGGAGCAAGTGCAACTGGCAGAGGCAATTGGTGTTGATTTGCTCCGTTATCCCAAGGAGAATTTTCTGTCGCGGACCAGTATTTTGGGGCCAGAGTATATGGGTGATGACTGCATTGTTCCCTTTGATCAGCAGTTTCCGATGGCTTATGGGACAGGCCCCTTCACCATTCAGGACCGCTATGTGACAGAGGATGTGCCAGTTGGTTGCCATATCTATCATGAATTAGGTAAGAAATACGGGGTGACTACGCCGGTTATTGATAGTATGATTGTCTTGGGCTCCGTCATGACAGGTCGTAAATTTTTTGAAGAAGGCTTGACCTTGGAAGACTTGGATTTGGCCCATTTGACCAAGGAGGAGACCTTGGCTTATTTGGAAACAGGACTCTTTCGAGAGCGGGAGGTATAAATGACACATTTCAGAGCCAGTATTGAGAGTGCAGGGCAGCTAGACCAGTTTTATCAGGTGCAGGATGCTTCTGTGGCAGGATTTTCCATTGGAATTATTACCATAGATTTTAACTATGTCAAGTTGCCAGGCAATGTCGCCAATGCGACTACCTTCTCCTTCCCGGTCGTCTATGAGGACATTGTTTTGGAAATAGAAGACCTCTTCAATGGTGAGGAAAAATTGTTGGATATGGTCATTGAGGCTGCTAAGAAGCTGGAGAAAAAGGGTGTGCGGGCTATTGTTGGTGCCTGTGGCTACTTCAATCATTTTCAAGAGCAGGTGCGGGATGCGGTAGCGGTTCCTGTCTATCTGTCCAGCGTTCTTCAGATTCCCTTGATTAAAATGGGGCTCAAACCAGACCAGAAGATTGCGGTTCTGGTAGCAGACGGAGAGGGGGCCGATGCAGATTTCTTTGCCAAGGCCAATGCCTCCATTGAAGACTGTATTGTCAAGGAAATTGGTAGCTTGGAGAGTTTTGCTCCTATCCGCTACAACAAGCCCTATCTGGACAATGGTCGCTTGAAGGCAGACCTGATCGCAGTTGTGCAGGAACTAGGTGCCAATCATCCAGAAATTGGGGCGATTTTGCTGGAATGTAGTGACCTGCCTCCCTATGCGGCGGCTCTTCACCGAGCAACAGGCCTGCCAGTCTTTGATTTCACCACCTTGATTAACTGGGTGCATTCGGCAGTGGTCCGCAGGGAATTTTATGGGTATATGTGAGAGAAAAGATGGTCAATAATATTGACTATCTTTCTTTTTCTGGTAAAATAGTAAAAAAAATTGACTAATTACAGGAGCAGAGCGACGATGACAGAATTGAGACAGCGGAGTAAGAACTTGGCCCGTATCTTTGACCAGCAGGTCGGGCTTTACGAGGGTTATGCACGGCGGCAGAGCCTCAACGGCAAGTGCCTATCGATCCTTATGTGGCTTTATTATAATCCCGGAGGTTTGACACAGAATTTGGTCAGTAAGAAGACTTACTCTAGTAAGCAAGTGGTCAATGCCACCATTAAGAAATTCCAGGAAAAAGGTTTGGTCTTTCTAGAGGAAAATTCAGCAGACAAACGGCATAAGAAGGTCAAATTGACAGAAGCAGGTAAGCAGTTTGCCAGTCAGATTTTAGATCCCTTGGAAGAAGCTGAAAAAACAGCCCTGTCCCAGCTCAGCTTGGAAGACCAGGAACGCTTGCTAGAGCTGACCGAGCGATATAGCCAGGGCTTGACAGACTTGTTAAAAGGTGAAAATGATGATTGATTACCAAAATGTATCCTTGACCTGTAAGGTCAGCGGGCCAATCTTGAAAAATTTGACCTTTGACATTCAAGAGGGAGAATTCTTTGTTTTGATTGGACCAAGCGGGAGCGGAAAAACAACCACGTTGAAATTGATTAACCGCCTAATTGAGCAGACAGATGGGGACATTCTCTTTCAGGGCAAGCGGCTCAAGGATTTTAACCTACGTGATTTGCGGTTGGAAACAGGCTATGTCCTTCAGCAGATTGCCCTTTTTCCTAACATGACCGTGGCTGAAAATATCGCTCTTATTCCTGAAATGAAAGGTTTGGGCAAGGATGAAACCTTGAAAAAAACAAGAGAACTTTTAACTAAGGTGGGCTTGGATCCAGACAGCTACCTGGACCGTCTGCCCAAGGACTTGTCTGGGGGAGAAAAGCAGCGAATAGGCATTTTGCGAGCTATTATTGCCAATCCTAAGGTCTTGCTTATGGACGAGCCGTTCTCAGCCTTGGACCCGATCAGCAAGGGGCAGTTGCAGGACTTGATCAAGGACTTGCATGAAGAATTCAAGATGACAACGGTTTTCGTGACGCATGATATGGACGAGGCGGTTAAGCTGGCAGACCGTATCTGTTTGATGAAGGCAGGTGAGGTGGTCCAGTTGGGCACGCCTGATGAGCTTCGCAACCAGCCTGCTAATGACTTTGTTGTTGAATTTATGAAAAATCGGGGAGGTGCCTAATGGATCAGTTGGTAACAACCTTTCTAGAACGCAAGTCAGACTGGCTGACAGCTCTCTTTGAGCACCTGCGGATTTCCCTTCTGGCCTTAATTATCGCTATTGCCATTGCGGTGCCACTGGGCTTGGTCTTGTCTAACAAGAAAAAGCTGACCGAGTGGAGCTTGCAGGTGACAGGCGTTTTCCAGACCATTCCCTCCTTGGCACTCTTGGGACTTTTCATTCCCTTTATGGGGATTGGCACGTTGCCTGCGGTGGTGGCTCTGGTTATTTATGCCATTTTCCCCATTTTACAGGGGACTTTGACCGGACTTTCGGAAATCGATCCTTCGCTGGAAGAGGCTGCGACGGCTTTTGGGATGACCAAGCTGGAAAAACTGCGTAAGTTCCAGCTGGCTCTGGCCATGCCCATTCTCATGTCTGGCATTCGGACGGCGTCCATTATGATTATCGGGACGGCAACGCTTGCTGCCTTGGTTGGTGCAGGTGGTCTGGGTTCTTTTATCCTCTTGGGAATTGACCGCAATGACTCGGCTCTGATTTTGATTGGGGCGGTGTCGTCGGCAGTCTTGGCAGTCCTCTTTGGCTCGGTCATCAAGTTCTTGCAGGACAAGAAGCCTCGTACCATTCTGGTGGCTCTCTTAGTGACACTTTTGGCAGTCGGAGCTAGCTATGTTCCGCTCAACCAATCGTCATCGAAAAAGCTAGTCATCGCTGGGAAACTAGGGGCAGAGCCTGAAATTCTTATCAATATGTACAAGCTCTTGATTGAAGATCAAACAGATATCGATGTGGAGCTGCAGCCAAACTTTGGCAAGACCAGCTTCCTCTATGAAGCCCTCAAATCAGGCTCGATTGATATTTACCCTGAGTACACTGGCACCATTACGACCACTCTTTTGACTAGTCCACCGTCTGATCTGTCCAACAATCCTGAGGAGGTTTACAGCTACGCCAAGGAGGCGATTTTGGAGCAGGATAATTTGGTTTATTTGGCTCCGACGGATTTTCAAAATACCTTTGCCTTGGCGGTGATGGAAGACTATGCTCAAGATCATGGTCTTGAAAAGATTTCGGATTTGGCAAAAGTGCGGCAGACAGCTGTCGCAGGCTTCTCTTTGGAGTTTAATGATCGTGAGGACGGGAATGTCGGTCTGACCAATCTGTACGGGCTCAATCTTACTGTTAAAACCATGGAGCCTGCCCTTCGCTACGAAGCCATTAAAAACGGAGATGTACAGATTGTCGAGGCCTTCTCGACAGATAGCAAGGTGGTCACTTACAAGCTGAAAATCCTGGAAGACGACAAAGAGCTTTTCCCACCCTATCAGGCCGCTCCGCTATTGACCAAAGAAACCTTAGAGAACTATCCCGAGTTGGAGCAAGTTTTGGGGGTTCTTTCAGGCAAAATCTCGACCGAGGAAATGACCCAGATGAACTATGCGGTCGATGTGGAAGGCAAGTCGGCAGAGCAAGTGGCGAGGGAATACCTCGAGAAAGAAAATCTACTAAAATAGGAGAAAATCATGTCACATCAACTAGAAAATGCTAAAAATCTTTACCTCCGTGGCATTCGCGACGGGGAAATCAAGGAAGTCCATGAAAACTATATGGGTGCTACTTACACCCAGCACAGTACGGGTGTGCCTGATGAGAAAGAGGGCTTTGCGGCTTTCTTTGAGGACTTTTTCAAACGCAATCCCAAGCGGGAAATAAATATTGTTCGTGCCATTGAAGACGGGAATTTTGTCTTTGTCCATGTCCACCAGAAACTCAATGACGGTGAGGATGAGTGGGTGACGGCGGACATTTTCCGTTCAGATGAAAACGGCCGTATCGTCGAGCATTGGGATGTTATTGATGCCTATCCAAAAAACATTGGCCAAACAGACCCGATTTATGCCGACTTTGAGTTGACAGACCTAGACAAGACCGAGGACAACAAGAAAATTGTCCGTCGTTTCTTGGTCGATGTCCTTCAAAATGGGGAAATCGACAAGTTTGACGACTATGTGGCAGCGGACCTGATTCAGCACAACCAAGAGATTGCCCAAGGCGGTGTGGCCAATAAGGACTATCTTGTCGACAATCAAGTCAACTACGACTTTGTCTTCAAGGTGATGGGACAGGGTAACTATGTGGTGGCTTATTCAAAAGTCTGGATTGCAGGTCAGGATTACGCCCACTTTGGCATCTACCGCCTCAATGACGGAAAAATTGTCGAGCATTGGGACAACAAGGAAGTTATGCCAGACAAAAAAGACTTGACCAATCTAGGGAAGTTTTAAGAGGGGGATGTCTCCTTCTTTTTTCTTGACTTGTTTGGTTTCTTGGTTGATAATAGAAAAAAAGATAGTGGAGTAGTTGCTCATGCTTAAATACCTTCGTGCTCTTCCCTTGATTGTGGTGGCAGGTGCTGTTGTTTATCTTTCAATTTGGATGTGGATTGATAACGGGGATTGGACTTACATCATTGCCAGAGTGTCTGGTATGACTGAAAAACATGCTAACAATCTGGCGCTTATTGCTATCGCCATTCAGTCCCTCTTTTTTACGTCCGATTGGTTTTATAGTCGTATCCGTTCCTTTCTAAATCGTCGTTTGGAAAAAGCCAGAGGGCTCAATCGGCAGATTTATCTGGGCTACAAGGCTGGAGTTGAATTCCTGATGGCTCTGCCCAAACGGACCATCTTGTTTAGCTTTTACCTGCTCTTGACTATTTTGGAAAACCTAGGTGTGATTGATAGTGCCAAAGACTATGCGGTGGTCATTGTGTTTATTATTGCCGTGGACCGTGTGACCAAAATCTGGCCAGAAGAAAAGCGGAGGATGATTGAGTTTAGTCAGAAGATTAAGAAACGGATTAAGAGTGTGGAGTAGGGAGATTTGTTTGGATATATTTATTTTTTGAAAATCTAATGCAGGTCTTCTTCTATTGAGAGAATGAACGGGACAGTGTGTTGTCTGTGTCTTACTGAAGGAATTCTAAGCAGTGGTATTGCTCTTGAGCCAGGCTACACTGAAAATAAAGTAGGGTGGAATAATACTTAAGTTTAATAATAAGCGAAGATGGACATATTTTGTCCATCTATTTTTATATACTTCTTATTGAGAATATCAGAATAGAGGTGTAAAGATGAACTATTATCACATAAAACTAATGGGAGATGTACAGCAACTAGAGCGACCGAGTGAATCTTTCGCACAAGAAAATAATTGGATGTATTTTTTGAAGGAAAAAGAAGATTTATTTATTGTAACGGGAGCTGCAAATACAAAACGAGAAATAGCAAAAAAGGTTCAGTCACTTTGGGAAGTGGATGTCTATTTAGAAGGCTATTCTTCAATAACTGAGGATGATTTTATTGACAAAGTTGGACGTGAACAGTTGGGAGAATTTGGTTATTTCTTATTGAAGCAATCAAAGGAAAATAAGCAAGGTCTTACTCCGAATGCAGATGTGTTGTCAGAAAATATGATTGGACTCAGCGACTTTAAAAATAGCATTCAGCATCTTATAAACTATTTAGACTATCAATCAAACGATTTAGAATCGCATACGAAAGAGCCGTTTTTTTAATTTTCAATGGTCAAAAAGGCAGTGGGCGAAAATATGCTCTACAATATTTAGAACGCTTGTTCGACTTGCAAGCAGTTGATACTCATTGTAGCGAATACTTTCTTCCCAAGACTGATGAAAAGCAATTTCCAGTGATTTATGACTATTTTAAAGCAAGGGCTCGTCCTAAATTAGAACTTTTCGCTAATATCAATACAAAGAAGGAGAATAATATTTGTATTCTAATTGCTCAATCGACTGAAGAAGCTAAAAAAATAGAAATGGAATTACAGGAGGAATACTATAATGTAAATAGAATCGAGTTTCCTCCTTATACAAATGACGAACTGGTTGAAATTGCTATTCAACTATTAGCAAAAAGACGAATTAGTATAGACAAGAAAATTGTTAGGGAGTATGTAGAAAAGGCTTCAAATCTCAACAACGCAAAAGATATTCGACGAATGGTTCAGAGAATCCATGAATATGCGGTGGCAACCAATTATTGTCAAGAAAATGGATTGCTGGATCTGGGTCACTTTAGTTTGCAAAAGGAACAATCTAAAAGCAAATGTGGCCAAGCTGAGAAGAGGCTGAATCAAATGATTGGTCTTCAATCTGTCAAAAAATTGATCAGACAACAAGTTGCTTTTGAACAGCTATCGAAACTTAGGAAAGAAAGAGGTTATCATGTCGAGGAAAGTAACGGGCACTTGTTATTCACAGGAAATCCCGGGACGGGTAAGACAGAGGTAGCTCGTCTTTATACAGAAATCCTATATGAACATGGATTGATCGCAGAAAACAAGATAGTAGAGGTGGGAAGAGCAGACCTTATTGGGGAATATGTTGGTCAAACAGCGCCAAAAATAAAAAAGGTATTTGATAGTGCAAGTGGTGGTGTACTGTTTATCGATGAAGCTTACAGTCTGATTCCACGGAGTGAAAGAGATTTTGCCAATGAAGCTATACCCACCATTATTCAAGAAATGGAAAATCGTCGTAATGAGCTAGTTGTTATTTTTGCCGGTTATAAAGATTTGATGCACAATTTTATAGATACGAATCCGGGATTACAATCTAGAATTTCAAACATCATTCATTTTGAAGATTATTCCGTGGATGAACTCTATGAAATTTTTAGAATAATGTTGAGTAATAAGGGCTATTCCATTGAATCGAGCTGTGAGAGTGCATTGCGCTCGCACTTTTTGAGTCGTTTTAGAAATGAACATTTTGGTAATGGACGCTATGTTCGTAAATTAATAGAAGCTATCTTGTATCAACAGGCAACTCGGGTGATGGAAAAGATAGGCAATAGGACCTTAGAAGAAACAGAGATGAATGTCGTAATAGAAGCTGATATTAAAAATGCCATTCAAGAATTATCAGAGTTGGAATCAACTCAACGGCTAATAGGTTTTGGATTACAGGGATAGAAGAAAGGAATTGCACATGAGTAACAATGGTTTGAAAGAAAACGCTGTGTTTAATGATATGGAAATTTTAGAAATATTTATAGATTTACTATACAGAAATTTGGACTCGGATACCAAGGTGAGAAGCTCTTTTGACAGTATCAATCGGGAAGTGAGTGATTTTTTTGGAATCACACAAAAGAGCTATATCGGACAACTTTTATATATTATTTCAGATGTTGATCACATCAGAAGGAGCTTTGTTGACCACATAGAATTTTACTATCGAGAGATGAATAGGAAGGTGAAAAGAGTAGTCGGAGTCAGTTTGGCTATAGAAATAGTACAAAATGTTCATTTTCTAGAAGAATTTGATGTTGTGATGATTGAAAATATTGAAGAATTTTATAATAGTACCGATGCGATTCAGAAGAAGTTGGCAAGAATTTTGGAAAGTTATCTAGAAACAGGCGGAAAATTACTGGTAACAGGTTGTGAGTTTGATAATTCAAACGACTCATTAAGCAAGATTCTTTACCAAGGAAATTTATTGAATTTGACTTGTTAAGAGTGGTATAATCTTGTTAGAATTGAGGTTTATATGAACGACCAAGAAAGATTGCTTACCATATTTTTACGTTTACAATCAGGAGCACATCTGAAAAAGTCACAGTTGGCAGATGAATTTGGAGTCAGTGAGAAGACAATTCAGAGAGATTTTGCCCTTCTAGGAGGATTTATCGAAAGTCAGCCGATGATTGCAGCAGAGTTAGCCTATGATTCCAAGTACCATACTCGCTTTTTGAAAGGGAAATCACTTTTTAACAAAAAGGAAATTCTAACCATTTCTAAGATTTTGCTAGAAAATCGTGCTTTGAATAAGGAAGAAAATAAGGCTGTTTTAGATAGCTTGTTTGCTCTGGTATCGAAAGATGAGCAGAAAGAAATTTCTGCCATTATCGCCAGTGAACTCTTAAACTATGCCCCGCTTTCAGATACTCAAAACAGAATTGATAAGATTTGGGAATGGTCAGAGGCCATTCGTAAGGAATTGGTATTAGATATTCGCTACCAATCTCCCTACAATGTAGAAAAGAAACACACAGTCTTTCCTGTGTCACTCTACTACGATAGTCATTACTTTTACCTTGTAGCTTATAATCTAAAACATTCATCCTATATGACTTTAAAGTTAGATCGGATTTTAGAATGGAAACTTTCGACTGAGAAGAAGCCAGCTATTTCTTATGGCAAAAAGTTTCGAGATGGTGAGGTACGGAATAAGCGCGTGGATTCTTTTATGGGGCGAGAAATAACTATAAGAGTCAAATTTAGCTACGATCCAACCATTGTCTTGGATCAATTTCCGACAGCAAAGATTATCGAAATCAACTCCGAAGGCAACATCATTGAATTTGTAAGTCAAGATACACCAGGCTTAAAACGTTGGTTGCTGAGTCAGGCAGATGCACTGACTGTGCTTTCCCCGACTTCGCTTGTAGAAGATATGAAACATTTCCTCAAAAATATGCAGGAAAACTATAAAAATTAGATATAGGGGACACTATTTGTCCACTCTGTGTATTAGAATGGTTGTATCAGTACTATAACTCTTGATTGAAAGGAGGGGAAGTATATGCAAGAATGGATTGTGGTAGATCAATTTGGAAATACGATTGCAGGACCGTTTTACGATAAAACAGCTGCGGAAATGCATGCGAAAATGATTCCGAATGCAAGTGTAGAGAAAAAATAGGAGAATAAGTAGAATGACTGATATTACTTTGAGGCATATGACGTTAGAGGAACTGTTGAAGGACAATAGGCTCCATATCCCAAATTATCAACGCCCTTATAAATGGCAACGTAAACACATTCGCCACTTATTCTATGATGTCAAAGAAGTTATAGACTCTAAAAAGGACATTTATCAAGTTGGTTCTCTTATTTTACACGATAAAAAACAAACTTTAGATATTGTTGATGGACAACAGCGGACTATTTCTATTGCCTTATTTTTACAGGCTTTAGGGAAGTTGAGTGACTATATCGGTGCTCAGCAGTTACTGAGTCAAAAATTTGACGTGGTTTCGTGTCAACATGCTAAGGAAAATTTTGAAGAGTGGAAAGTACTGATTGACCTAGATGACGAAAAGGCTCAAAAAGTATGTGACTTTCTTCTTAAAAATTGTGAAATTGCTGTTATTACAATGCCACATGATCGATTATCAGAAGCTTTCCAACTTTTTGATTCTCAAAATAATCGGGGAAAAGCTCTAGAGCCACACGACCTGCTTAAAGCCTATCATTTGAGAAATGCCTCTGAAATCAGTGAAGGTTTGATTGAAAATTGGGAAAAAATTGTTACAGACGAAAAGGTCAATTTAAAAGATTTATTTAACCAATATCTTTTTAGAGTGCGACGGTGGTCAATTGGTGAAACTGGGTTGACTAAACGTCGTCAGGGTTCATACCTTCGCTTTACAGAAGATTTTATCGATGATTTTAAAGGTGTCAGTTTACATCATAACGATTACCCTTATTTGAATCTCTTTAGACTATTAAAAGAACATAATATTGATTATCCGATTTCTTTGACGATGCCCATTATTGATGGAGAGTACTTTTTCTCTTACATTAATCAGTCACATAAAATGATTCAAAATAGAGAAACTTGGTTTGAAAGCCTCTGTCTAGATTCCAAAATGCTAAAGATTATACATTCTACTAAAAAACGTTATAACCGGAATCGTAATTTATTCGATAATCTAGTATTGCTTTTTGTGGATAGGTTTGGTCAGGGAGCTTTAGATAAAGATATTGTTGAAACAATTTTTATATGGGCCTATTATCCACGTATAAAAGCGCGTGCCATTTATGATAGCACTTTAGCCAATTATGCTGCGGGTGGCATTTTTCAACGGCGTACAGTTCAAAAATTATTTCAGCTATTACATCATGCTAGTACACCAAGCGATTTTTTGCAGAAAATCAATCGTGATCAATTTGAACATTTTACCTTGGAGAAAATTCTTGAAGAAGAGGAGCTTAATAAATGACTAAGGCAGCTACTTTGACAGTTACAAAACTTCTGACTGAAGATGAATACATTGTTCCTCTTTATCAGCGAAATTTTTCATGGACATATGATGAGATTGAGCAATTGCTTATTGACATAGCAGATGCTTACAACGAACGTGAAAAACGTCCTGATTATTATATCGGAACACTGGTTGTTCATCAAAAAGGAAATATGTACCATATTATTGATGGACAACAGAGAACAACAGCTTTGACTTTGTTGGCATTGGTTTTGAGAAATGAGTATCACATTCAAATCCCTGACTTGAAACTCTTAAATTTTGAAGCGCGTAAGCAGTCCAATGCATCTTTGCAGCAGTTATTTGAGAATAGCAATGCTGAATTTGAGAATATGGATGAGATTATTAGAGGTTACCAAAACACAAAATTAGCACTCAATAAAATTCTGTCCGAACAGTTTAAAATGGAAGCGACAGTATATGCTGAGTACCTCTTTCAACACGTCATTATTTTTAGAAATATGCTACCTAATGACTTAGATTTGAATCTTTATTTTGAGCGGTTTAATTCAAGAGGGGAGCAATTGGAAGCTCATGAAATTATTAAGGCTCAATTGATGGCGAAGCTTGATGATGAAGAAGCTGCTAAGTTTGCTAAGATCTGGGATGCCTGTGCAGATTTCGAAGAACCGGTAGTTAAAGCATTTCAAATGAGAAAGAAAAGAAAGGAAACGTTTAAAGAAAGAGAAAACATTTTTGGTTGGCATTTTTCAAATTATAAATTAGCCAATATCTATCGATTTATTGATAACACAAATAGTTCAAAAAAAAGTATATTAGATACCCTAGAAGATTCAAGTTCATTGGTATTTGATGATATCGTGGACGATAAAGAGACTGGAAAATATACAACCGTTATTAACTTTGAAACGTTACTCTTGTACACTGTTTCTATTATTGAAAATATTCCCCCACAAGATGTTCAATTAGATGATAAGAAACTACTTGATGTTTTTATGGTAAGTGAAAAAGGAAGGGATTGGGTCATTTACTTCTCGGAAACTTTATTAAGCATCAGACACCTATTTGATAACTATGTTATTAGAAACGCAAGCGAAGATACATCAAGGCGGTCAAAAAACGACTGGTTTCTTAGCAAAGGTACTTACTATGAGTATCAAAGAGACAATCGGAAAAATACAGATTACTTTGTAGAAGAACATTTCGAGAATAATACTTTTCCAGATAAAGCAGTGAATGATACCATTATTATGCTCCAGTCTATGTTTGCAGTGACCTTTACATCAAATCGAGATAGTCGTTGGCTATATGAGACTTTGGTCTATCTATTCGAGAATGTTGAGCATTTGCAAGATGAAGCATTTGGACACCAGTTTGTAATTTTTCTCGAAGCGTTGGCAGTTCGATATGCTGAAGGACGGTTATTTACAGAAGATGGTCAAGAATTTAGATGCTACCCGAATATGCCTATCTATGCTTTCAATTTTATTGATTATGTCTTATGGAAAAATCAAAATAATCTACAGGAGTACTTTTTTGATTCAAGGAATTTTAGATTTACTTATCGTCGTTCCGTTGAACATTGGTATCCTCAGAATCCAAATTTTGAAGATAGTGGGATGTTAAGAATGTCTGATAGTCTGCTTCATTCTTTCGGAAACCTTTGTATTATCACGGACAGTCAAAATTCGAAGTTTGGGAACTCTAGACCTCAGGCCAAGTATAGCCAATGGGAAAAGATATTTGGAAACCAAAGTCTAAAACTGCAATGGATGGCTAAACTTACTGGAAATTCGGATGACAATTGGAATAGTGAGGTAATCAGGGGGCATGAGGACAAGATTTTAACGTTAGTTAAGGAATTTTTTGAAAGCACGAAAAACATTTGATTTTTTCAGAAGTTTTGAATTTCAGTTTATTCCTCATATGTTCGCTAGTCTTGTCTCCAAGAAAAATAAAAATTTACAAAATTCCTTGCCAAAAACGATCTCTTTGTGTTACAATACCAAAAGCGTAGGTTTTTAAACTCATCCCGTGAGGTGAGAAAGACAACAGGAAAAATTATTAAGGGCCTATGACTATGTATATTTAGAAAGTCTGGGTCTTTTTGTGTACCCAGAATGGGAGATTTATGAGTACAAAAGCCAATCTTTTGTTTGATGTCCATGAGAAACCAGCCCCGCTTCAAGGGATTTTGTTGAGTTTCCAGCACGTGTTCGCTATGTTTGGTGCGACAATCTTGGTGCCGCTGATTCTCGGTATGCCCGTGTCCGTTGCCCTCTTCGCATCAGGTGTTGGAACCTTGATTTACCAAGTGGCGACGCAGTTCAAGGTGCCGGTTTACCTGGGCTCATCCTTTGCCTACATCTCAGCTATGGCCCTTGCCATCAAGGAAATGGGCGGCGATGTGTCGGCAGCTCAGACAGGCATTCTCTTCGTTGGTTTGATTTATGTGCTGATTGCTGCGCTTGTTAAAGTTATCGGCACTAAGTGGATTGACAGTCTCTTGCCACCAGTTGTTATCGGACCTATGATTATCGTTATCGGTCTGGGTCTCGCCAACTCTGCTGTGACTTCGGCAGGCTTTGTCGCAGACGGTGACTGGAGAAATGTCGTAGCGGCGATCGCGACCTTCTTGATTGCTGCTTTTGTCAATACCAAAGGGAAAGGCTTCGCCAAGATTGTTCCTTTCTTGATTGCCATTATAGGTGGTTATGTGATTGCCATCTTCCTTGGCCTGGTTGACTTTACACCCGTTTTGGAAGCGGCTTGGTTTGAATTACCAGGTTTCTACCTACCATTTGAAACAGGAACTTTCAAATCCTACAATTTCTACTTCGGTCCAGAAATGATTGCCATTTTGCCAATCGCAGTTGTAACCATCGCAGAGCATATCGGAGATCATACGGTTCTCAGCCAAATCTGTGGCCGCCAGTTCTTGAAAGACCCAGGTCTCAGCCGTACCTTGATTGGTGATGGTGTGGCGACTGCTGTATCTGCCTTTATCGGCGGACCTGCTAACACGACTTATGGTGAGAACACAGGGGTTATCGGTATGACCCGCATTGCATCAGTATCCGTTATCCGTAACGCCGCCTTGATTGCCATTGCCTTCTCATTCTTGGGTAAATTTACAGCCCTTATCTCCACCATTCCAAGTGCTGTACTTGGTGGCATGTCTATCTTGCTCTACGGTGTTATCGCCTCAAACGGTTTGAAAGTTTTGATTGAAAGCCGTGTTGACTTTGGTCAAGTCCGCAACTTGATTATCGCAAGTTCGATGCTGGTATTGGGCCTCGGTGGTGCAGTTCTCAACATCGGTGCCCTCACCCTTTCAGGTACAGCCCTCTCAGCCATTGTCGGCATCGTCCTCAACCTCATTTTGCCAAAGGCGGAAAAGTCAGAATAAGATAAAGTGAAAGTCAGCAAAAGCTGGCTTTTTTTGAAAATAGCAGAGCAACTCACCTATTTCTCAAATCAGTTGACAAAAAAGACAATCCTTGATAGAATAAATGAGGTCCAGAAGGACAAATCTAGCTTTTTCTTGGTTACAGGTCGCCAACCTGTCACTCGGATTAGGCTCAAAAACAAAGGAGAACATATCATGGCAATCTCAAAAGAGAAAAAAAATGAAATCATGGCACAATATGCTCGTCATGAAGGCGACACAGGTTCAGTTGAAGTACAAGTAGCAGTACTTACTTGGGAAATCAACCACCTTAACGACCACATCAAACAACACAAAAAAGACCACGCAACTTACCGTGGTTTGATGAAAAAAATCGGTCGCCGTCGTAACTTGTTGGCATACCTACGCCGCACAGACGTAAACCGTTACCGTGAATTGATTCACTCACTCGGACTCCGTCGTTAATATAAGATACGGAGGCGTGAGAAGCAAAGCGAAATTAGGAAATTTTTGCAACAAGTTTACTTGTCAGAAAATTTATCTATTTCGCACAGCTTCTAGCCGAAGTTCAATTCAGATAGAACCTGTTTTTCAGGTTCTTTTTTTGTTGTTCCCTTTTCTTTTTTCCGAGTTTTTAGGCTGTGCAAGGTATTGATTTCTGCTTCAATTTCTCTTTTTTGAGTTACTCATTCGTTTTTCATCTTATTTTAGCAGAAATTGCTTTCTCAATTTCCCACATTTTCCTTCAAATATGATAAAATATGAGGTATGCGTGGTTTTGTGCAAAAGAGAGTGAAACAAGCCTGTTTGATTGTCTTTTGTAGAAAACACGCAAGAAAAATTTCAGAAAAATAGGAGACAATTCATGTCAAAACAGGTATTTGAAACGGTTTTTGCTGGTAAGAAATTGGTCGTTGAAACTGGCCAGGTTGCCAAACAAGCCAACGGTGCGGTGGTCGTTCGCTATGGTGATTCAACAGTATTGACTGCGGCAGTTATGTCCAAGAAAATGGCGACGGGTGATTTCTTCCCGCTCCAAGTCAACTATGAAGAGAAAATGTACGCCGCAGGGAAATTCCCAGGTGGCTGGATGAAGCGTGAAGGCCGTCCATCAACTGATGCGACCTTGACTGCTCGTTTGATTGACCGTCCAATCCGTCCAATGTTTGCGGAAGGTTTCCGTAACGAAGTCCAAGTCATCAACACAGTGCTTTCTTACGATCCAGATGCTTCTGCTCCAATGGCAGCCATGTTTGGTTCATCATTGGCATTGGCAATCTCAGACATCCCATTCAACGGCCCAATCGCAGGTGTGCAGGTCGGCTATGTCAATGGTGAACTCATCATCAACCCTGACAAGGCTCAGATGGAAGCGTCCCTCCTTGACTTGACAGTGGCTGGTAACAAAGACGCCATCAACATGGTAGAGTCTGGTGCCAAAGAATTGTCAGAAGACATCATGTTGGAAGCCCTCTTGAAAGGTCATGCGGCCATCCAAGAACTTCTTGACTTCCAAAACCAAATCGTAGCAGCAGTCGGCAAGGAAAAAGCAGATGTGGAACTTCTGCAAGTGGACCCAGAATTGCAGGCTGAGATTGTTGCAGCTTACAATGATGATTTGAAAAAAGCGGTGCAGGTTGAAGAAAAATTGGCCCGTGAAGATGCGACCAATGCGGTACGTGAAGCGGTCATCGCAGCCTACGAAGAGAAATACGCTGAACACGAAGAATTTGACCGCATCATGCGTGACGTTCATGAAATCTTGGAGCTCATGGAGCACGCAGAGGTTCGTCGTTTGATTACAGAGGACAAGGTCCGCCCAGACGGTCGCCGTGTCGATGAAATTCGTCCGCTAGATGCAGAAGTGGACTTCTTGCCAAACGTTCACGGCTCAGGCCTCTTTACCCGTGGTCAAACGCAAGCTCTTTCTGTCTTGACCTTGGCTCCAATGGGTGAAACACAAATCATCGACGGTTTGGATGATGAGTACAAGAAACGTTTCTTGCACCACTACAATTTCCCACAATATTCAGTCGGCTCAACTGGTCGTTATGGAGCACCAGGTCGTCGTGAAATTGGTCACGGAGCCCTTGGTGAGCGTGCCCTTGAGCAAGTATTGCCTAGCTTGGAAGACTTCCCTTACGCGATTCGCTTGGTAGCAGAAGTTTTGGAATCAAACGGCTCTTCTTCACAGGCTTCTATCACAGCTGGTACCCTTGCCCTCATGGCAGGAGGTGTGCCAATCAAGGCACCAGTTGCAGGGATTGCCATGGGTCTGATTTCAGACGGTACCAACTACACCGTCTTGACCGATATTCAAGGTCTTGAGGATCACTTCGGCGACATGGACTTCAAGGTAGCTGGTACCCGTGATGGTATCACAGCTCTTCAGATGGACATCAAGATTGACGGGATCACACCGCAAATCTTGGAAGAAGCCTTGGCACAGGCTAAGAAGGCACGCTTTGAAATCCTTGATGTCATCGAAGCAACTATCCCAGAAGTTCGTCCTGACTTGGCACCAACTGCACCGAAGATTGACACGATTAAGATTGATGTAGATAAGATCAAGATTGTCATCGGTAAGGGTGGCGAAACTATTGATAAGATTATTGCAGAAACTGGCGTGAAAATCGATATTGACGAAGACGGTCTTGTGGCTATCTTCTCACCAGATCGTGATGCGATTGAGCGGACCAAAGAAATCATCGCAGGTCTTGTTCGCGAGGCAAAAGTGGACGAAGTCTTCCAAGCAAAAGTCGTTCGTTTGGAGAAATTCGGTGCCTTTGTCAACCTCTTTGACAAGACAGATGCCTTGGTTCACGTTTCTGAAATGGCTTGGACCCGTGTCAATAAACCAGAAGATTTGGTTGAAATTGGTGATATTGTTGATGTCAAAGTTATCAAGATTGATGATAAAGGACGTATTGACGCTTCTATGAAGGCTCTTCTTCCAAAACCAGAAGGTTATGTGGAGCCAGAAAAACGCGAGCGTTCTGACAAACCTCGCCGTCCAAGAGACCACAAAGAGAAAAAAGACAACAACTTTGGCGAATTCAAATTCCACAAGGTTGAAAAGAAATAAGCTGAGTAGACAAGTTCGGTAGCGGGCTTGTCTTCTCGCTAGAAGGAGTGACTATGGGTTGGTGGAAGGACACCATTGAGATTGTAAAAGAAAAAGATCCGGCAGCACGGACGACCTTGGAAGTTCTTTTGACCTACCCAGGTGTCAAGGCCTTGGCTGCCCACCGTCTGTCCCACTGGATGTGGAAAAAAGGCTTTAAATTACTAGCTAGGATGCACAGCCAATTTTGGCGTTTTTGGACCAATATTGAAATTCATCCAGGTGCTGAGATTGCTTCAGGGGTCTTCATTGACCACGGAGCTGGTTTGGTTATCGGAGAGACCGCCATTATTGAATCAGGTGTCATGCTTTACCACGGGGTGACGCTTGGTGGTACGGGTAAGGATTGTGGCAAACGCCATCCGACTGTGCGAAAAGGGGCTCTGGTTTCTGCCCACGCCCAAGTCATTGGCCCTATTGAGATTGGGGAAAATGCTAAAGTGGGTGCAGCTGCCGTTGTCCTAGCCGATGTTCCAGCAGATGTGACAGTGGTCGGTATGCCGGCTAAAATCGTCCGTGTTCATGGTCAAAAAGATGAGAAGGTCATTCATGACATGGAAGGTGGTCGTGAACACTACACGATTAAGCTTGCAGAATTACGAGAAGCTAGCCACCATTCGTCGCATTTGTAGGAAAGCCACATACGGTAAGTTCTATGTGAGTTAGCCATAGAGAGGAAAAATAAGCATGATAATAGCCACTAATGTCCTAAATTCCCAGCAGTTATCTGCAGCAAAAACTCTGATAAGCACTGTACAATCCCATGACGGAACCTATCGTGACCCTTACCTGTCAAATATGCTCAACTTTGCCCCTGAAATGCCAGCTTTTTTCTTGGCCTACCAAGACCAACAGTTGGTGGGGCTCTTGACTGTGTATGCCGATGATGAGGATGTGGAGCTTGCGATTATCGTGCACCCAGACTACCGCAGACAGGGTCTGGCACGTAAGCTCTATGATTGCTACCAGATGAAGACGGCTAACTATCCTATCGCTAGTGTGACCTTTCAGACCGAACGTGTATTTCTGGATAAGCACCCAGACCTTGCGCCAGCATGGAACTTGGTAGAAGATACGGATACTGAGACATGGCTGGGACGTGAGCGAGAGCCTTATCAGTTCTCGCAACAGGCTGAACTCACAGTGAGTTTGGCACAGGCTCACCATGCAGACGACATTGCACGCTGTAAGACTGCGGCATTCGGTAACGACTATGAGGTGGCGCTCCGCTACGTGCGTGAAGCCATTGCGGATGAGGATAGTTTACTTTATCTTTTGGAACATAGCGGAGCGGTTATCGGTTCTTGCACAGTAGATATATCGACCGATGATAACTACCTTTACGGTTTAGCTATTGCACCAGACCAGCAACAAAAAGGTTACGGCACTTACTTAGTCAAAGCTGTCATCAATGACCTTATCAGGAAAAACGACAAACCTTTTCAAATCGCCGTCGAAGATGATAACCTCATCGCTAAGCGGCTGTATGAAAATATCGGTTTTACAAAGCAGACACAAGTGGTCTACTTAGACCCGAAAGAAGGTTGAGATGCTATTAGAAGAATTTGAAAATACCTCTGCTGTTATTGAACCGACGGATAAGGCTATCCGTGGTGGCGGTGAGGTATGTGAGACCATGATTTTCTCCTTCAATGGGGAAATTGTAGATCGTGTCCGTCAGCTACCTGAGAGCAGAGAAGGTGGTCATTTACAGACCCTAAATGGTCGTCATCCTTGGTATATTTTGGAAAGAGATGGACTGCAGGTTGCGGTCATGTTGGCAGTAATCGGTGCTCCCATGGCGGTTGGTCACTTGGAGGAACTGAAAGCCTGTGGCTTTGAGAATTTTATCGTTCTGGGTTCTTGTGGGGTGCTGGATAAGTCGCTTGCTGCGGATAAGATTATTCTTCCTAGATCCGCTCTTCGGGATGAGGGAACTAGCTACCATTACGCTCCTGCTAGCGAGGAAATCAGCTATGACCCTGCTCTGCTATTGACCATGGAAAAGGCCTTGGACCAAGCAGGAATCGAATACGTGTGGGCCAAGACCTGGACCACGGACGCTTTCTATCGGGAAACGGCTGCCAAGGTCAAACGCCGCCTAGCGGCTGGTGCTATGGTCGTCGATATGGAGGCTTCTGCTATCATGGCTTGGGCCAATTATCGTCAGGCCAAGGTCTATCAGTTTTTCTACACGGCGGACTATGTGGACCACCACAAGAATGAATGGGATGCCCGTCGGGAAGAACGGACGGTTGACAGTATGACCTTCTTTGAAGTGGCCATGGCCATTGCAAGAACATTAGAAAGTAGATCATGTTAAAAAAATTAGTAAGACAAAACTGGCCTTATGTGTTGACCGCCATCGGTGGAACAATTCTATTTATCCTTAAATTTTCCCAAGGAAACTGGCAGCTAGGGATGATTTGGTTGGCCGCGACAGCTTATTGGCTAGTAAAATTGTATCAAAAGTATCAAGTCCTAAAGAATACTCAGAAGTAATGGAGAAACTATGATTAAAATTTACGATACCATGACCCGCAGTCTGCGTGACTTTGTGCCCTTGGAAGAGGGTAAGGTTAAGATGTATGTTTGCGGTCCGACGGTTTACAACTATATCCATATCGGTAATGCCCGTAGTGTCGTGGCTTTTGACACCATCCGTCGCTATTTTGAATACCGTGGCTATGATGTGACCTACATTTCAAACTTTACGGATGTGGATGACAAGATTATCAAAGCTGCTAATGAAGCTGGTATGACAACCAAGGAACTGTCTGATAAATTTATCGCAGCCTTCAAGGAAGATGTGGCAAAGTTAGGTGTCAAGCGAGCTACCAAAAACCCTCGGGTAATCGACTATATGGATGAAATCATTGCTTTTGTGCAGGTCTTGATTGATAAGGGTTACGCCTATGAAGCTTCTGGAGATGTTTATTTCCGTGTGGAAAAGGCTGAAAACTATGCTCGTTTGGCCAACAAAACCCTGTCTGACTTGGAGGCTGGGGCTTCTGGCCGGGTTGAGGGAGAAGGTCAGCTGAAAGAACATCCTTTCGACTTTGCCCTGTGGAAAACTGCCAAGCCAGGTGAAGTATCTTGGGAAAGTCCTTGGGGAGCAGGCCGTCCAGGTTGGCATATTGAGTGCTCGGTCATGGCGACAGAGATTTTGGGAGCTACCATTGATATTCACGGTGGTGGTGCGGACTTGGAATTTCCTCACCATACCAATGAGATTGCCCAGTCAGAGTGCAAGACAGGTCAAACCTTTTCCAACTACTGGATGCACAATGCCATGCTCAACATCAATGATGAGAAGATGTCCAAGTCCTTGGGCAATTTCCTGACAGCACATGATATGTTGGAACAAATTGATGGTCAGGTCTTGCGATTCTTCCTATCTACCCAGCACTACCGTCGTCCGCTTAACTATACAGAAAAGGCGATTTCAGATGCGGAAATCAATCTCAAATATCTGAAAAATACTTATACACAACCTATGCAAAACTCTGTGGATAAGTCAGCTCTTGAATTACATCTGGCGGCCTTTGAAGCGGCAATGGATGATGATTTCAATGCGGCAAATGGGATTACGGCTATCTTTGACTTTGCCAAATGGATCAACTCAGGCAATTACGATGAAGCTGTAAAAGAAGCCTTTGGCAAGATGCTCGCCGTCTTTGGTATTGTCTTTGAAGAAGAAGTCTTGGACAGCGAGATTGAAGCCTTGATAGAAGAGCGTCAAGCAGCGCGTGCCAATCGGGACTTTGCGACGGCTGACCGTATTCGTGATGAACTGGCATCCCAGGGAATCAAGCTCTTGGATACCAAGGATGGTGTGAGGTGGACACGTGACTAAGGCAGTAGATGTCAATCTCATCAACGGCATTGCCCTGGCATTTGAAGGGGATGCTGTCTATTCCATGTATATCAGACGGCACTTGATTTTCAAGGGGCTGACCAAACCCAACAAACTGCACGGAGAGGCCAACAAATATGTCTCGGCCAAGGCACAGGCAAGCCTGATCTCCTCCCTCTTAGAAGCTCAGCTATTGACCGAAAAAGAGGAAGAAATCTACAAACGGGGCCGCAATACCAACAGTCACACCAAGGCCAAGAACGCAGATGTGGTCACTTATCGAATGTCCACAGGTTTCGAGGCGGTTTTGGGATACCTGCACATGACCGATCAGTTGGAGCGCCTGGAGGAGCTGGTGGCTTGGTGTATCGCGCAGGTGGAGAGTGACTAGGGACTATTTCATGGAGGCAAGTGTGGATAAGAATAAGTTAAAGCAATATTTTCCGACGGCATCACTTGCTGATTCTCCTCAGAAAAGGGAGGGGATGGCTAGTTTGAGCTTGGGAGAACGGTTTTTCTTGAATCTAGAATTAAACAGTCTGACAGATAGAGAGCGCTATTTGTTGGAACTTCTGCAGGAAAATCAGGACAATATTCCTCGTGCTCCGTGGCAAGATTTTTTTGATGGGCAAGGTCCGATTCCGACTTCGGTTGGGCAGTTGCAGGTCCTTCAAATAAAGTTATGGTCCAATCCCAGCGAGGAGGTTGTGCAGGCCTGGTTAGAATTCATGGAAACCTTGTTACCGAATTTGGTTAGTCACTATGCCTCAGCATCGGATTATTTTGTATTTATCATGGACCAGCGTCCTTTTATTGACTATCAGGAGATTCTCAGAGATACAATTGGAGTCATGGAATATGACTTTGGCATAAAGATGACTGCTTTTCTGGGGCAAATTTGGCCGGGTCAGGTTCAAGAATGGTGGCCAGATGCCATAAGGGCTGAAATGGATTTATTCCGTAGTTGGATGCAAAAGAATCTTTCTGCTAGCTTTTTAACCTTTAGTCAATTGTTCTTTTTGGATGAGGCTAAGGACAAGGCGGTCATGCGCATTTTATCGGATATGATTGCGAAACATGAGATGGAAGATGTGATTCGTGCACTTTGGGACAATGGTGCAGTGTTGACCAAGGCGGCGCAAAGTTTGTTTGTTCATAGGAATACCTTGCTGTACCGATTGGACAAATGGTTCGAATTGACAGGCTTGCAGCTGAGGGAATTGACGGATTTGGCGCTCCTATACTATATAGTGGAGAGCCAGGTATTGGGATGATGACGAGGTCAGAAAGAATCCTGACGCACCTGTGAGGGTACCTGAGATGTTGGATGCGCCGCCCAACCGCTATCATTGTATGTTGAATTGAGCCTTCTGGAGAAATCCGAGGGCTTTTTGTGTATAAGTCGATTGGGGATAAATGGCACGAGTAAATAGAGTCATTTTAATAAATCAAAGAAAAATTTGCCCACCATTTGCCCACCAACTTTACCAAACTTAACCGAATTTAACCGAATAAAAAATCAAAAAAGCCCGAAAAATCGAGCTTTTGACTTGTATAAATTCGGATAAAATCCTATAATAAAGGCGGTAGACGGATTTGAACCGACGATCAAGCTTTTGCAGAGCCGTGCCTTACCACTTGGCTATACCGCCATAACAAAGAATATTGTACCTTAAAAAGCGAAAAGGGTCAAGTGGTAAAATCAATATTTAGATATTATTGAAAAAGGAAATTGGCGTTTGGAAGTATGTCGTATGTAGAGAGTCCGAGAGTTTAACAAAAGATTTCGATCTTTTGTCGGTGCATATTTTATTTTGGGGGTTAGAATGAAAAAACATTTTTTACTAGGTCTGGTATGCTTGATGACTTTATCGGCTTGTGCTCAATCCAACATTCCGGCTGAAACAGAGAACTCTTCTTCGACAAGTCAGGAAAGTTCTACCAGTTCAAGTGAGCTAAAGATAGACGATAAAGAGTTGTATCAGGCGGTCTTTGCTGACTATCAGAAAATCGTGGAATTTGCAGCTACAGCTGATTCAAGTAATGTAGATGGTGTGCTAACGGTATTGAATGAACTTCAGTTTCCGATGAATTCTTGGGTGGTGGAAAGTGCAATAAATACGTCGGACTCCATTAGATATGCCTTTTATGATTTCAATAACGATGGTCAAAATGAATTATTTTTCGGGTCAGAAAATCCAGATGGCTCTATGTTTGTGACGGGTTTTTATGGGATAATTGCTGACCAGGTATCATTGTTAGCCGAAGGTTTTGTGGCTGGACACGGTGGTGCACGAAGTGCCCTGGTTCTCTTCCAAGGTGGGGAATATGTGAGTTACGGATGGTATTCAGGAACAGGCGAGGCTGTCGGTACACTGAATCGGATTGATGAAATGGGTCAATTGATAGAAGGCACTCCGATCGATTTTCATATGAGAGATGAATTGGTTTCCGTTTTTGGAAAGACAGAGTCAGACATTCTAAATCCTAATCAATTTGATTGGGAAGAATTTGAGATTGACAGAACAGAAACAGAAACGAGTAGTTCCGACCAAACCGATGGAGTCCAGTCCATGAATTTGGAACAAATCCAAGCTGGAAATTTTGCTAGCTTGGAAGGTGAATGGGTCAATGCGCGTGGTGATCGGATGGAGATTGACAGTCAAGGAAATGTCTCTTATAATGATGGTCAATTTGTTGGCTTTATTGATTTAAAATATCATAAAGTTGAAGGGGCTATCCTAATTGTAAGTATTACCGATCCGAATGGTCGGGCCTCTGCTAGTGTACCGACCTTATTGATTCCAAAAGGAGTGCAGAATACCTATGGATTTTTAGAAGGGCATAGCGATCAGACGGACACCAGCAAGGATAGGATGTTCAGTACGCAAAGTGTTACGACGACTGAAGACTTTAGTAAAGGTGTCTTTTATCGAGTAGACGATTAGGAGAGACGGAATGAAAAAGAATAGACTCATTTTGGGATTGCTTTTGGGGGCTAGTGTTGGCTTATTGGTGGCATGTGGTCATCAGAAACAGGAGGCGACCTCAACCTCTTCGTCGACTTCATCTTCTCGTTCTAGCTCGACAAGCACGAGTTTCAGTACATCAACTACAAGTTCCACGACCAGTAGTTCAAGTAGCCAGGCTGGTCCCTGGGATGCTGATAAGACAGAGGCGTTAAGGAATTTCGTGATTGAACAATGGGGACCATCCTTCTCGCCACCTCAGTACTATTTATCCTATCATCCAAGAAATGAGGGAAGCTTTTTTGGGGTGAGCTTGCCGTCAGGGGTTCTAAGTGGTCCTGGTCAGCAAATGACACCCGATTTTCAAGGGGAGGCTCCGGAATTGGTTTGGAGCGAGAACGGTCAAGTTGGAGCGGGGCAGACAGCCGTGGTCGGAATCTATTCAGATATTGAAGCATCAAAATCCCAATTAGCCCACCTCTATCTCTTTACTATCAAGGATGGTCAAGGTATTGCTTGGATTACCGAGCAAAATCAGGGCAATCCAGAAAAACGTTTGTATTTCCGACCAACCAAAAACCAGGAATTACAAGCCTTCTTTGAAAACTTGGTTCTCGATGGTAGTTCGATTGCAGCGACTGAAACCAGTTCAGCGACGGCTACTCAGTCTTCAGTAGACACCAAGAACTTGACAGTCGAACAAGCAGCTAATTGGGCCAAGGCACATGCAGCTTCTCGTTACGGGGCTCCTTTTACCAAAGCGGATTTTCTAGCCCAAGTGGTTACCAATGCGCAATCTTCGGATGGCTTGGTCTATATTGAGGTAAGAGAAGACCATAATAGCCCTAATATGCTGGCAACTAGAGCGGATAGGAGTGTTTCCTCTGTAGCAGCCTTTTACCGTGTCAATGCCAATGGTCAGTTAGAAAGAATGGATGTTGCTGCGGGGTCTTATTCTGTTGTTGCAGATATCTATTTTGAATAGGGTTAGGAGTCAAGGTTAGCGTTCAGATTTTGGTAAATTCTCAAAGTAAGTTCTAGTTCTCTTTCTTTCAGAAGTTACTTTGAGAAAACTGCATAACATCAACAGAA
>NZ_JBIMJM010000020.1:0-32591 GCF_043674115.1 Streptococcus sp. A34
AAGTTCTACCTTATTTCCTTGTCTCAGTCTAATTTCCAGTTTTTAAGACAGACTAGAACTTACTTTGAGAATTTAGCTTCAAAAACGCTGGTACCAGACACCGACCACCTAGATTGAAACTAGGTGGTTTTTTTGGTACAATATTAGCTTAAAAAGGAGACCAGATGAACAATCAACCGACAAGCAATCTCAAACTAGCCGAATGTGGCGCGCAGATTTCCATTTCAGCCTACATCCTCCTATCCGGGCTCAAACTAGCTGCTGGCGAGCTATTTCATTCCGATGCACTTCGAGCCGACGCCTTCAACAATCTCTCTGATATCATCGGAAATGTGGCCGTGCTGATTGGCTTGAAAATGGCCCAAAAGCCGGCTGATAGAGACCATAAGTTTGGCCATTGGAAAATGGAAGACCTTGCTAGCCTGATTACCTCTTTCATCATGTTTATGGTTGGTTTTCAGGTCCTCTATTCAACCATTGAAAAACTCCTGAGCAAGGAAGTGGTTCAAGTCGATATGCTGGGTGCCCTGGTGGGTATTTTCTCAGCCCTGGTCATGATTGGGGTCTATATCTATAACAGCAGACTGGCTAAAAAAGTCCATTCCAAAGGACTTGAAGCAGCTGCCAAGGACAATTTATCCGACGCAGTTACGTCAATTGGAACTTCCGTTGCTGTCTTTGCTGCCGCCTTCAACCTCAGTATTGTTGACAAGGTTGCAGCCATCGTCATCACCTTCTTCATCCTGAAAACGGCCTACGACATCTTCATGCAAAGTTTCTTCAGCCTATCTGACGGTTTCGATGAAGAATTGCTCCACAAGTACGAAGAGGATATCCTCAAGCTCCCCAAGATAGTCTCCGTCAAGTCCCAGCGAGGCCGAACCTACGGCACCAATATTTATCTGGATATTGTCTTGGAAATGAATCCTGACCTTTCTGTTTACGAAAGCCATGAAATCACCGAGCAGGTCGAGCAGCTCCTGATTCTCAAACATGGGGTCTTCGATGTAGACATCCATGTCGAACCCTCTGAAATCCCCCACGATGAAATCTACGAGCATGTCTACGACAAACTCTTCCGTTATGAAACTGAAATTCAGGCCCATGCACCAGGCTATGAGGACTTGATTGACCCAGCCTATCTCCTGATTGATGCCAAAGGACGTTATCATGACAAGGATGGTATGCTGGAACAGCACCAGGTCCATTCCACCTACTTATCCAACTATCAGATGACATCTGTCAGTCAAAAATCCAAACTGGTCACCTTTGAAATCGGTGACTATGTCCACACCTCTCTCTGGCGCCGCCACGAAGAATGGACAGTCGTCTTCCATCAGATTTCTAAAAAACTGTAAAGAAAAAAATTCTCAGCCAAATGACGGTTGAGAATTTTTATTTGCTTAGTTTTTCACAGCATCAGTTGCCACATCTTCTCCGAACCATTTTTCAGAGATTTCCTGGAACTTACCTTCTTTATAAAGCTCTGTAAAAGCTTTGTTGATATTGTCTACCAAGGTCTTGTCTGACTTACGTACACCAACACCGAAGGCCTCGTTAGCATAGCCAGCATCAATGATATTGTAATCATCAATGATACCTTCTTTTTGCAGATAGTAATTGGCATACACACGGTCAATCAAGAGCCCGTCGATACGGTCATTTTTCAAGTCGATAAGGGCCTCGTTGAAGGTCGCATACTGACTAGCATCACCGTCTTTTACCAGATCCTTAAGAATTTCAGGATGAGATGTAAATGCATAATAACCTGCAGAACCTGCTTGAGCACCGAGAACCTTGTCCTTCATGCCAGCTGGATCAGCAATAGAAGATGATTTCTTGGTCACCAAAACTTGCTGGTTGTCCATGTATTCATCAGAGAAAAGAACTTTTTCCTTGCGTTCATCTGTAATGGAATAGCCATTCCAAATCATATCGATATTGCCGTTATTGAGCTCTGTCTCTTTCAAGTCCCAGTCAATCGGTTGCCAATCAATCGTAATACCGTATTTTTCAAAAACTGCTGTTGCTAATTCGATATCAAAACCAGTGTATTGACCGTCTTTTTCTTCAAATCCCATCGGGACAAAGGTCTTATCAAAACCAATAGTCACTGACTTATCTTTTTCATAAGTAGACCAATTGTCTGACTCTGTAGTAGAACTGCCTGAGCCACAGGCTGCAAGGGCCAAACTTGTTACAAGAGCTGTTGCTCCAAGAATTATGTTTTTCATTTTCACCATGTCTTACCTCTTTAATGCTTCGGTTCAATCTTGATAATTTCATCTGCGATATTTTCAGCAAACTGCATATCGTGGGTTACCACAATCTGCGTGATTCCTGTTGCACGGTTTTCCAAAATCAGCTTTTCAACTTCTTTTCGTAGCTCAGGATCCAATGCCGAAGTCGGCTCATCGTAGCCAATAATCTCAGGATCAATCATCATGGCGCGAGCCAGGGCCACACGCTGCTTCTGCCCTCCTGATAGAGAATAAGGATAGGCTGCTGCGTGGTTGGCCAGGCCTAGTGTTTCCAGAAGTTTACGGGCCTTGTCTTCCGCTTCTATAGCCGACATATTTTGTGTCTTAATAGGGGAGAGGACCAAGTTTTCCAATACTGAAAGGTGGGGGAAAAGCTGGAAATCTTGGAAAACAAAGCCCAGCAAATGTCGTTTCTCCAATTCCTCGACTGGCAGTTCTTGACCATTGTAAATCAGAGTACCTTCATCAATGGTCTCCAAACCTGCCAGCATACGGAGAAGCGTAGTCTTACCGCCACCGGATTGACCAACAATGCCGACAATTTTCCCCTCCGGGATGACCAAATCATAGTTGGAGAAAATCTGCTTGTTGCCAAATCGTTTGGATAGATTGCGTAATTCTAACATGACTTCCTCCTATTTATAGTAATCAAATTTCTTTTCAACCTGTTTAGAAACCAGCGTAACCGCTCCAATCATGAGCAGGTAAATGGCCCCTGCAATAAACATAGGTGCTAGACTAGCATCACGGTTGGCAGCAGTTCGACTGGCCAAGAGCAAGTCACTGACTCCCAGGGCGTAGACCAGAGAGGTATCCTTGACCAGGGTCATGACTTCATTGAAGACACTTGGTAGGACAATCTTGACAACCTGGGGCAAGACGATGTAGCGAATAGTCTGAAGAGGTGTAAATTTCAAGACCTTAGCCGCCTCATACTGACCAGCTGGGATAGCCTCAATTCCTCCACGGAAAATCTCAGAGAAATAAGCCGCATAGTTGAAGGTAAAGGCAGTAATCACCGCTGGCATCCTGTCAAATGTAATCCCCACACTCGGCAAGACGTAGTAGACAAAAATCAATTGCAGGAGCAAAGGGGTCCCTCGCATAATAAGTACATAAAAATGCAAGAGCCACTGCAAGGGCTTGAATTTGATTTGCATGAGGAAGGCAAAGATAGCTCCCAAAGGCAAGGACAAGACTAATACTAAAACAAATACTTGTAAGGAGACTAAAGCACCATCCACCAAGGGGGGCAAGACTTCCAAAATATAATCCATAAACATCTCCCAAAAGAGTTATTATCTTATCTAGTATAGCAGAAAATTGGGCGATTTGAAAGAAATTTGTCAGAATTTTTTCATAAATTTCACACAAAAATCGAATATTCATGCAAAAATCCACCAAATTTACAGGTGGATTTGCAAGCTTATTCAACTGTTACTGATTTCGCCAGGTTACGCGGTTTGTCCACATCCAGACCACGTTGGAGCGTCGCATAGTAGGCAATCAACTGGGTTGGGACAACCATGGCAATGGTAGACAAGAATGGGTGAACACTAGTCACTGTGAAGTCATCTTCTTCCTTGGCAATGGCCTCATCAACGATGGTCATGACATGGGCACCACGCGCCACCACTTCCTGGATATTTCCACGGGTGTGGCTGGCCAGATGAGGATTATTTGAAATCAAGGCCAAAACCGGCACACCGTCTTCAATCAGGGAAATGGTACCATGCTTGAGCTCTCCAGCAGCAAAACCCTCACACTGGATATAGGAAATTTCCTTGAGCTTGAGAGCCGCTTCCATAGAAACGTAATAGTCGCTGCCACGTCCGATATAGAAGGCATTTCGAGTTGTACCAAGTAGTTTCTCCACTTTCTCAGCAATAATATCTTTTTCTGATAAAGTAGCCTCGATAGACTGGGCAACAATGGACAATTCGTGTACCAAATCAAATTCCTTGGCATAGGTATTTCCATTGGCATCCCCAACAGCCTTGGCCAAGAAAGCTAGAGTTGCAATCTGAGCAGTATAGGCCTTGGTCGAAGCAACAGAGATTTCTGGACCAGCATGGAGCAACATGGTGTAGTTGGCCTCACGAGACAGGGTAGAGCCTGGAACGTTTGTCACCGTCAAACTTGGAATGCCCATTTCATTGGCCTTAACCAAAACCTGACGGCTATCCGCTGTCTCACCAGACTGGCTGATGAAGATAAAGAGGGGCTTTTGGCTCAAGAGCGGCATATTATAACCCCATTCAGAAGAAATCCCCAGCTCAACTGGTGTATCCGTCAACTTCTCCATGAAGTCTTTTGCGGCAAATCCTGCGTGGTAGGAAGTACCAGCTGCTAGGATATAGATACGGTCAGCATCTTGTACTGCCTTGACAATCTCCGCATCAACTGTTACTTGTTCATCAGTATTTGTGTATGCGCCAATCAATTTACGCATGACAGCTGGTTGCTCATCAATTTCCTTGAGCATGTAGTAAGGATAGGTTCCCTTACCGATATCAGACAGATCAAGCTCAGCAGTGTAGCTTCCACGTTCGATAGCATTGCCGTCGTAGTCCATAACTTGAACACTGTCTTTTTTCACGATAACCAATTCTTTGTCGTGAATTTCCATATATTCACTGGTTTCACGAATCATAGCCATGGCATCGGAGCAGACCATGTTGTAGCCATCACCCAGACCAATCAAGAGTGGTGATTTATTCTTAGCAACATAAATCGTATCCGCATCTGTCACATCAATCAAAGCAAAGGCATACGAACCTTGGATGATATGAAGTGCCTTTTTGAAAGCCTCCAAAGTTGACAAGCCTTCTGAGGCAAATTGTCCAATCAAATGAACAGCAATTTCAGTATCCGTTTGCCCTTTAAAATCATGGCCTGCCAGGTAGTCTGCCTTGATTTCAGCATAGTTCTCAATCACACCATTGTGGACCAGAATATGGCCAGCTGTTTGGGATGTATGAGGGTGGGCATTGTTTTCAGTTGGCTTGCCATGGGTAGCCCAGCGTGTATGGCCGATACCAGCTGTGCCATCTGTCTTATCCCCTACCTTAGCGGAAAGTTCTGCAATACGACCCACAGCCTTAACCAGGTGGTCTTCTGAACCACCGGTCACAAAAATACCAGCTGAATCATAACCACGGTATTCCAATTTTTCCAAACCTTGAATCAAAATATCTGTTGCGTTTGTATTTCCAACAACACCAACAATTCCACACATATCCTATCACCTCGGTGTTTGCTACACCGACTTTCATTCATTTTCAATAAATTGGTCTAGTCAGATTTTCTACTACAAAGACCAGTAAAAACAGTATATAACAGACTTATAAACTTGTCAATCATTAAATTGGTATAGTCAACTTTTAATTTTCGATGAAAATTTTTGAAAATAAAAGAACCAACCTCTATTGGGTTAGTCCTGTTTCAATAAAGCCAAATTTTGACAAGGGGCTGATTCTAAAGCTCAAGCGCCCTATAATGTCACTCTGATCAATCAAACCAAAGCTGCGGCTATCATTCCGGTCCATTCGATTATCATTTAAGACCAGAATCTTACCTTTGGGAATAACCTGAAACTCCCCGCCTGTTAGTGTTTCAATCGTCAAGTCTTCCGTATAATACTCCTGCTCCGGGATAAGCTCCAAATAATCCTCACGCACAATCTTTTGGTTGCGGTAGAGAACATTATCTAGATAGGTCGCTGTTTCCTCTTCGAGGGCGATAATCCTGCTAACATGTTCCTTGCCCTCGTGTTCGTATAGGACAAATTCCCCATGCTTGAGTTCTGTATTCTTTAGGGCGATAATGACATCATTTCGCTTAATGTAGTCATTGGCCATGGTTGAAGTAATACGCACTGGTTCAAACAACCATACCCTCAGCCCAATAATTCCTAAAATCAGCAATACCAACAATAAGAGTTGGCGAAAAAGGTCTCTCTTTACCATAATCTCTCCAATCTCTATTAGTATAGCATATTTTCATGAAAATACTTGACATTTACCCTTGGAGGTGACGATAAATTTCCTGGGCAATGACCTGATTGCCCAGCGGACTGAGATGCAGGCCGTCGCTATAGTACTCCAATTTCCCCTTGGTTATGGGATAGAGATTGATGACAGGCAGGCCCAGCTCCTGACCGATTTGAGGAATGATAGCCTGCAACTCTTCCTCTATAATCTGGTTATTGAGGCCGAATCGGCTGGTTGGCACGAAAGGCGGGATAACCAGGTAGACGTCTGGCTGGCTGGGCAAATTCATATAACGCTCTGCCATTTCCTTATACTCTCGCCGAAAGCCTTCCTTGTTCCAGTAAGGTCCCCGGCTATCATTGCTACCAATCATGATGATGACGATGTCAGCCTCACTCTCCAAGGACAGTTGGGCATTTTCTTCCTTGAAATAGGGAAAATCTGCTGTCGATTGGAGGGAACGGCCGCTAAGACCGAAGTTGGACACCTGGTAGTGGTGACCCAATTGTTCAGCCAAAATAGACGGATAAGCATCCTTTTCACGATTGTCCAGCCCATAACCATAGGTCAGACTGTCTCCCACTGTTGCTACTTTGACGGCTCCGCTCCCAAGCGTCAGAACCTCTGGATACATAATATCAGACACAATCTCTCTCCTTGATTTCTAGATTCTATTGTAACATGGGGGAAAAAATAAATAAACTCCTGAATTTGTGATATAATGAACATTATGAAGAAACATATCATCATTATTGGTGGAGGCATTGTTGGTTCAACCGCTGCCTTCTACCTTTCTCAAGATAGCAATATTGACCTGACCCTGATTGACCACGGTGTTGGTACAGCTACCCGTGCTGCTGCTGGCATTATCTGCCCCTGGATGGCCCAGAAGAAAAACAAGGACTGGTACCGCCTGACCTCGCAAGGTGCTGTCTTCTATCGCCAGTTGGTAGCTGATTTGGAAAGTGCAGGAGCCAAGGACATCCCCTTCAAGCAAACTGGAACCATTGGCCTCAAAAGCAAGCCCGAACTCCTGGAAAAAATCAAGAAAATCGCAGAAGACCGCAGGATAGACACCCCTACCATTGGAGACATCACTACTCTTGAAGGACAAGAAGTCAGCAACTATCTACCACCACTCAAGCCTGATTTCTACGGTATCCACCTGGAAGGCGGCGGCCGTATCGACGGTGGAAAACTGATTGACTTGTTACAGGAAAAGTTTTTGGAAAATGGCGGAGCTCTATTGCAGGGACAGGCTAGACTGATAGATGAAGGAACTGTTCAGCTGGATGGGCGAGAACTAACTGCCGACCACATTATCCTAGCGACCGGATCCTGGTTGCCAGATATGCTGGAACCTCTCGGCTATCAGGTAGATGTCCGTCCACAAAAAGGTCAGCTTCTGGAATTGGATACAGATTTTGATACCAGCGACTGGCCAGTCTGCATGCCCTATGGTCAAATTGACATCCTGCCGTTTGAGAATGGAAAAATCATTGTCGGGGCCACCCATGAGGATAATATGGGCTATGATTTGACCCTTGACCCTGAAAAAATCCAAACCATGCATGAAAAATCTGCGGAATTTATGCCTGATTTGGCCAACTACCCTGTGGTTCGCACTCGTATTGGTACCAGGGCCTATACCTCCAACTACGCACCATTTTACGGAACTGTTCCTGAAATGGACAATATCTGGGTGGCCAGTGGTCTGGGCTCTTCTGGCCTGACTAATGGACCCTTTATCGGCTGGCAAATTGCCAAAGAAATTCTGGACAAGGATACGAATTTTGACAGAAGTCCTTATGAGCCTGCCAATTATATTAAAAGATAATACGACAATCCTGCCAAATGGTAGGATTTTTGATTTGGCTAATGCAAAAAGTCTATCGCTTTCGCAATAGACTTCTCAACTTAATTATTATTGTACGGTGCGCACACGCATTGTGTTTGTAGAACCTGCTACACCTACTGGTACACCAGCAACGATTACAATGTTATCACCTGCAACAACAAGTCCTTCTTCCTTAGCAATACGCTCAGCCAAATCGAACATATCGTCTGTTGAGTTTGGACGGTCTGTCACAACTGGGATGACACCCCAGTTAAGCATCAATGATTTTTGAACTTTCTCAGTGAAAGTAATTGCCAAGATGTCTGCATCTGGACGGTATTTAGAGATAGCACGCGCAGTGTAACCAGTTTCTGTAACTGTTACGACCAACTTGATATCCATTGAGTGGCAAGCATCTTTAACCGCAGATGCCACAACCTCAGTTTTAGATGAACGGTTGAAAGCGTCAGAGTTCAAACGACCGTACTCGTTAAGAAGAGTTTGTGCATTTTTGTTAACAGTTGCCATAGTGCGAACTGATTCAACTGGGTATTTACCGTTAGCTGACTCACCTGAAAGCATAGTAGCATCTGTACCGTCGATAACAGCGTTGAAGACGTCAGAGATTTCTGAACGAGTTGCACGTGGCTTGTCAGTCATTGTTTCCAACATGTTTGTAGCTGTGATAACTGCTTTACCAGCTGCATTGACTTTCTTGATAATCATTTTTTGGTAAACTGGAACCATTTCAAATGGTACTTCGATACCCATGTCACCACGTGCAATCATGATACCATCTGAAGCTTCGATGATTTCATCAATATTGTCGATACCTTGTTGGTTTTCGATTTTGGAGAAGAGTTGTACGTGTTCGTTACCAGTCTCTTTCAAGATAGCACGAACTGACTCAACGTCTTGTGCAGTACGAACGAATGAGATAGCGATGAAGTTAAGACCTTGTTCAAGACCGAAACGGATATCCGCATCGTCACGCTCAGCAAGCGCTGGGAAAGGAATCTTAGTGTAAGGAATGTTTACACCTTTTTGCTTAGCAATAACGCCATCGTTCTCAACACCAACGATAAATTCACGTTTTTCTTCATCTTTGGCAATAACAGTCAAACCTAGTTTACCATCGTCAACAAGAATTTGCTTACCAACTTCAACGTCGTCGAAGATGTCTAGGCCACCAGCAACGTTCAAGGCAATCACTTCTTGAGTTGACTTGATACCTTGTTTTGTAGCAACACGCAATTGGTCACCAGTCTTATAAGCGTACTCACCTTCGCCTGATTCGAACAATTCAGTACGGATTTCAGGACCTTTTGTATCAAGCAAGAAACCTACTTTTTTGCCAGCGATTTCTTCTGCGCGACGTACAGTTGCCATACGTGCACCTTGCTCAGCATGGTCACCATGTGAGAAGTTGAAACGGAAAACGTTAGCACCTTCAGTAATCAATTGAGCAATTTTTTCAGCTGATGCTTCAACATCCAACTGCTCACCCCAGTAACCTGACTCACCGAATTTCTTACCACCGCGGAATTCTACCGCAGGACCAAGGGTTGCAACGATTTTAACACGTTTGTTCATCTTAACTAAACTCCTTCTTATTTCTGGTCTTATGACCTTAATAACTAATTTTCTAGACTATCTATTAGATAGACAAGTTACGGTTCAACTCAGCCATGTCAAGGTCTGCTTTGTGCGGATTGTTAACGACAATCTTACCTTCAGCAGTGAGGCTAAACAAGGCACCTTCTTCGGCAGTACCAAGGATTGGGTTTTCCACCATTTGCTCATTGCGGATACCGACAGCAAGTCCACCACGGCCTTCTTTGAGCAATTTAACAGCGTGAGCACCCATACGTGACGCAAGAACGCGGTCACGAGCTGTTGGTGAACCACCACGTTGGATGTGACCAAGTTCCGTCACACGAAGGTCACTTGTGTCACCAGCTGCTTTCAATTCTTCAGCAAATTGAGCTGCTGGCATAACACCTTCTGCCAAGACAATAATGCTATGTTTCTTGCCATTGTCATAACCTGCCTTGATGCGAGCAACAATATCCTTGATATCAAACTCTTCTTCCGGCACAACGATAACGTCCGCACCTGATGCGATACCAGACCAAAGGGCAATGTCACCTGCATGGCGACCCATTACTTCGATAACAAAGGTACGACGGTGACTAGAAGATGTGTCACGAATCTTATCAATGGCATCCATAGCTGTAGTCACAGCTGTATCAAAACCGATGGTAAAGTCTGTTCCTACGATATCATTATCGATTGTTCCTGGCAAACCAATTGCTGGGAAACCATGCTCTGTCAGGCGCATCGCACCGTGGTAAGAACCGTCGCCACCGATAACAACAACGCCTTCAATACCATGTTTTTTCAGCTGTTCAATCCCTTTTAATTGACCTTCCAATTGGGCAAATTCAGGATAACGAGCTGAACCGAGGAAGGTACCACCACGAGAAATGATATCTCCTACTGAGCGTGCAGACAATTCATGGATATCTCCGGCAACCATTCCAGCATAGCCCTCATTGATACCGTATACTTCCATTCCTTCTGAGATTGCTTGGCGAACAACTGCACGAATGGCAGCATTCATACCAGGTGCGTCACCACCACTGGTCAAAACACCAATACGCTTCATTATATGCTCCTTCAATTTTCAATTTAACTGCCTTATTATAACACACTTGACTAGATCTTGCTCGTCTTTTTACGCTTTTTCAACGAAAAACCGTTTTCATAGCAAATTCAGCCAACTCTTGCTCTAATTGAGGCGTTTTCATCACTTGAAACTGGTCTACCTGAATGGTCTGATTGCTGTCTTGGTAATGCAGAACGACAGGAATTGATCCCTTATATTTGGCTAAAATTCGAGCAACTGCATGGTCATGCTCCCGGTTTTCCAGTAAAATCCACAACTTTTCCAGACTGACTATTTCTAACTTGTCAGCCACCAGTTGTAACTGTCCCTCCCTTTCCTGGATCTTGCCAGTTACGTAGAGGATATCCCCTTCCTTCAAGAACTGCCCTGTCTGTTGGTAGAGTTCCGGAAAGACCGTGACTTCCGATTTATCTTTCATATCGGTCACTTGTAGAAAGGCCATGGGCTGACCCGAATTCTTGGTCCGAATCCGGCGAATAGACTGAACTTGTATCAGGATGGTCACCCGATTTCCAGCCACCAAATCGCCTAAATCGGTCACAGGTCGCTGGGTCTCCTGTCGGAGCTTAATCAGAGGATGAGGACTGATACCGATACCTAGCACGGCCTGTTCCAGCTGGTATTTTTCACTATCATTAAAGTCGTCCGACTGGAGCCAGCTATAGGTCTCCTCCGCAAAAAAGCTACCAAAGGCATCTGCAAAGACAAAGAGATTGTCCAGATTTTCTACGATCTTCTTGCGATTGGACTCAAATTCATCAAATAAACCGATGTGAATGAGCGGAGTCAGCAAATCCTTCTTTTTATACTGGGCAGGCAGTTTCAAGATAAAATCTTCGACCGACTTGTAGGGACGGTTTTCAATCAACCAGAGGGAGAAATCCTTGGGCAGACCCTTGATATTTTTCAAGCCTAGATAAATCTTGGACTTGTCGAACTTGTCATAGTAGGGAATGGTGTTCATCGACAACCTAGCAACCTGAAAATCAAATTGCAGGGCATCCGTGATATAGGTACTGCTAGAGAAATTCAGCATGACATCAAAGAAGATGTCCGGATAATGGGTCTTGAAATAGGCCATTTGGAAGGCCAGGGCCGAATAGGCGTAGGCATGACTGCGGTTAAATCCATAACCTGCAAACTTGGCCATCATGGCAAAAATCTTCTTGGCCTTGGTTTCCTCATGTCCATTGGCTAGCGCTCCTGCCAGAAAAGCCGCCTCCATGGCCTGCATCTCCTCTGCCTTTTTCTTGGACATGGCCCTGCGGAGCAAATCGGCTTTCCCCAGAGTAAACCCAGCATAAACCTGGGCTATCTGCATGACCTGCTCCTGGTAGAGCATAATGCCATAGGTTGGTCGGAGAATATTTGCAATGGACGAATCCAGCAAATCAATCTCTTCCTGACCTTGCTTGCGTTTGACAAAATTATCGATATAGTCGCTGGCACCTGGTCGGTTGAGACTGGTTGTCGCTACCACATCTTCAAATCGGTTGGGCTTGACCCTCTGGAGGAGATTGATAGCTCCCGGTTGTTCAAACTGGAAGATTCCCTTGGTTTTGCCAGCAGCAAAGAGCGCCAAGGTAGGCGAATCTTCCAGGTCAAGACCGGCAATATCAATAGTTTTCCCATATTTATCAGCCACAGCTTGGGCCATTTTTTGGACAAAGGTCAGGTTACGCAGGCCCAAGAAGTCCATTTTCAACAGACCATTGGCCTCGACAGCATGGGCGTCATACTGGGTAATCAGCATGTCCTCACCCATTTTTAGGGGAATAGTATCCGTCAGCTCTTCATCACTCATAACGACACCGGCTGCGTGGATAGAGGTCTGGCGAGGCTGCCCTTCAATCTGCTGGGCAATAGCAAAGGCCTTCTGGTACTCTATTTTACTGTTGATGAGCTGGCGGAAGGAAGCATTGCGCTGATAGGCTGATGCAAGACTGTCTTTAAAAGAAATCTTGCGGGTAATGTTGGTCAACTCGTATTCGGGCGTGCCAAAGCGTTTGAAAACATCCCTTATAGCCTGCTTGGCCCCAAAGGTCGAATAGGTCACAATTTGGGCAGCATGGGTCGAGCCATAACGGTCACGAACATAGTGGATAAAGTCTGGTCGATGAATATCCGGAATATCAATATCAATATCCGGCATGGAATAGCGTTCTTCATTTAGGAACCGTTCGAAGAGCAGATTGTGCTTGACCGGGTCAATGCCTGTGATATTGAGAGCATAGGCCACCAAGCTCCCTACTGCAGACCCCCGTCCCATTCCCATATAGTAGCCCTGGCTACGTCCAAAGCGCAAGAGGTCCCAGACGATAAGGAAATAGTCATCAAAGCCCATCTTGTGAATGACAGCCAATTCCCTATCCAATCGCTCTTGATAAGCCGGCTCAAATAAGCCTTTTTCTCGCAAGCCTGCCTCAGCCTGCTCGCGAAGTTCTTCTACTGCCGACCGTTGTCTGTTGAAACGTGGTAATTTGAGACTTTTGTCCAAATCATAGGAAATACCTTGAACCAGTTTTTCCAGATTGACCACTGCCTGTGGAAAGCGGCTGCTAAACAAGTCTTTCAGACTATCTGCCGATAAAAGGACCTGACCTGGCTCCAAGTCAGGGACTTGGTTGAGCTGGACATTATCCCGAATTGCCCTCAGCACCTGGAGGGCCTGAGCCTGCTCTCGGTCAAACAAACGAACGGGATAGAGAGGCAAGATAGGTTGTGTAAACTCTTGGACAGGTGTTTCCAAGCCCACACCAATATAAAAATCCAGCCCCAGGTCTAACTGGTCAATTCCTGGAAAATAAGGCAGGATAAGGGCCACATCTTGCAGATACTGACGAATGCTCTCAAAATCATCCTGTCCCAGCATCTTGGCCGTTGATATCTTAAGGAGATTGCGATAGCCAGTCGTAGACAGGGCTACTAATTTCGTGGCAATTGGATGCTCATAGCCAGCCAAATCCCAGTCGAACTCACAACCAATGACAGGCTGTAGACCAACTAATTGACAGCTTTCCATAAAACTGTAGGCTGCATAGAGATTATCCCTATCCATCATCCCAATGGTCCGATAGCCCAGCTCTTTGGCCTGCTGAACATAGCGGTCAATGGTGACCATGCTATCCATAAAGGTATAGACGGTTTTGGTATCTAATTGTGCTAGCATGGCTACCTCCTTTTTCTATATTATATCAAAAATTCCTTCCAATTTTTTTCAAAATATCGTCTCTTTTCGCTTGCATTCTAAAAAATATTATTGTATTATGTAATCAGAACAAGAACACAGGGAGCCTGTCTCCCGGAAAGGATTCTCTTATGGCTTGGAAATTTGATAACAACATGCCCATCTATATCCAAATCACCAATACAATTAAATTACAAATTGTAACCAATCAATTAAAACCTGGAGATAAGTTGCCAACAGTGCGGGACCTGGCTGAAATTGCCGGTGTCAACCCAAACACAGTCCAGCGGGCCCTGTCCGACTTGGAGACAGAAGGTTTTGTCTACTCCGTCCGCACAACAGGCCGCTATGTGACAGACAACCAGGAACTGATTACTCAGACCCGCCTCCACCTGGCGCAAAAGGAATTGGAAAACTTTATCAACAATATGTTGGACCTCGGTTTTAGCCAGGACGAATTGACCGAACGATTGGATGATTATTTGAAAGGAATTAGCTATGAATAACCCATATACTTTAGTCGAACTGCAACAAGTTTCAAAATCTTATGGCGGAGCTGTTGCCCTCAACAATGTCAACCTGAAAATAGGCGCTGGGAAAATCATCGGTCTCTTGGGTCCAAACGGTTCTGGTAAGACCACTCTCATCAAGCTCTTAAACGGTTTGCTCCAGCCTGAATATGGCCAAATCCTTATCAACGGCCGCACTCCTTCACCAGAGACCAAGGCTATCGTGTCCTATCTGCCAGATACGACCTATCTGAACGAGCATATGAAGGTTTCAGATGCCCTCACATTCTTCACGGATTTTTACGCAGATTTTGACAAGGAACGGGCCATCCATCTCTTGCAGGACCTAGGAATTGACCTCAATGCCCGCATGAAACACCTGTCAAAAGGAAACAAGGAAAAGGTGCAGTTGATTTTGGTCATGAGCCGCCAGGCCCAGCTCTATGTCTTGGATGAACCAATCGGTGGTGTAGACCCTGCAGCCCGCGACTACATCCTCACAACTATTGTCAACAACTATTCGCCTACTTCTTCTGTCATCATCTCTACCCACTTGATTTCAGATGTAGAGCAAATTTTGGATGAGGTCATCTTTCTTCATTATGGAAGTGTTATTCGTCAAGGAAATGTCGACGATTTGCGGATTGAAACGGGTGAGTCTATCGATCAACTCTTCCGTCAGGATTTCAAAGCTTAGTCAAATAGGAGATAATTATGTTTAAGAAATTGGTAAAATACGAATTCCAATCTGTGGGCAAGTGGTACTTCGGCATCTATGCCGGAACCCTAGCTTTAGCCACTGTGCTTGCTTTTTGGGTACAAGCCATATCCAGCCGTTCTGATCAGCCTGAAATAGCTGAAGGGATTTTCGTGGGATCCGCCTTCATGATTTTCGGTATCCTAGTAGCAGCCCTCTTCCTCTCAACCTTCCTTATGATTATCAATCGTTTCCGGAAAAATGTCTATGGTAGAGAGGGCTATTTGACCATGACCCTACCTGTCACTGAGCACCAAATCATCCTCAGCAAGCTCTTTGCCTCTCTAGTTTGGTATCTCTTGTCTGGTGTTACAGCCGTTCTTTCCATTGGTATCGTCATGACAGTCCTCCTGATAAACACCGGCGAGGTTCTTCCAGATCTACAAGTTGTTCTGGAACAGATAAATGTGGCATCACTAGCTAGCTACTTAATTGACAGTTTTATCGGTGCCATTACTTGGATTCTGCTTATCTATTTTTCAGTTTCTGTCGGTCAACTCTTCAAGGACCACCGTCTCCTGTTCGCGATTATCACCTATATCGGTATCACAGTCGTGGTCGGCATTTTGACGAATCTGCTGTATTTAAATAATCTGGAAGGAATGTTCGGTTCACCCTTATCACTCTATCCAAACCCAGTAATGGTCCTAATCAACATTATATTGGCCTTCGCCTACTACTTTGGTACCCATTACATCATGACCAAGAAATTGAACCTACAATAAAAAGAAAAACGCTCTCTGCCAGTTACTTTTGTAGCTAGTAGAGAGCCTTATTTTGCAAAAGAAAAAGAACAGTCAATGCTGTTCCTTCATTCTATACGGAAGACATGGGATTCGAACCCACGCACGCTGTTACACGCCTACCGCGTTTCCAACACGGCCTCTTGAGCCTCTTGAGTAATCTTCCATATATGGAGCTGGTGGGAGTCGAACCCACGTCCAAACACCTGCTAACTTATTCGTCTACAACCATAGGTTATGCATTTGCTTTAATCAGACTGACGAGACATAACTCAACTCTTCAGCTGACGAGCCTATGAAACTCTTTTGATTTAGCTAGGCAATAAATCAACGTAGCTTGCTATTTTAAGACCAATCAGCAAAGGCAAGCACTCTGCGATTGGTCACGCAGGCAGGTTATTAAGCTGCTAATGCGTAAGTGTTTGTATTTTTTGCAGTTATATTTAACTGGCATTTTTACATCTGCCGATGAGTTGCAGAACAAGCCTCATAATGCCTGTCGAATCCGTAACAACCCCGTAGGTCTGATACTTGGTTAGTATAACAGATTTTAGTAAAAATTGCAAGACTGCAATCGCTTAATTTCATTTTCAAATTTTCTAGAAATATGGTAAAGTAATATCATGTACAAATTCTCTCAAAAAGCCATCCAGGTCCTAAGCATTTTAACCTTGATTGGAACGGCTGCTTTCCTCTTTTGGCTCTATAAAATCGGGATTCTAAATGACCAAAATGTCCTCAGCCACTTCATCAAGAGTCAAGGGGCACTGGGTAGTCTGTCCTTTTTATTGCTACAAATCATTCAGGTTGTTTTCCCTATTATTCCCGGGGGCGTTACTACTGTTGTTGGCTTTTTAGTATTTGATTTTTGGTGGGGATTTTTGCTCAATTACATTGGTATTTTTGTCGGCGGTATTATCCTCTTCTGGTTGGCCAGACGCTACGGCAAAAAATTCTGCCTGCTCTTTATGTCTGAAGAAACCTTCTACAAATATGAGAGCAAGATTGACAACAAGCGCGGTTACGAGATATTCTTTATCCTCTGTATGCTATCGCCCATTTCGCCTGCGGATATCGTTGTCATGATTACAGGATTGACCAGTATGAGCTACCGAAAATTCATTCTCATCACCCTCCTCTGCCGTCCGGTTTCCATCATTGCCTATAGTTATTTTTGGATTTACGGCAGCCAGTGGTTACAACAATTCTTACAATAAAAAAATCCTCATCTATCCGTTTAGATGAGGATTTTTTAGTGACGACCTTAGTTATAAAAGGTTCCATTTTTTGCATATACTCTGTAAATTCCATCTTTTTGTCGAACAAAGCGAAAATCTACGAATGTTTGCTTTGAACCAGATCCATTTTTGTAAAATATTTGAAGTTCTTTCCTTTCTTCGAAAATTCCTCCTCCATAAGCAAACAGAGTAGCTTCATATGGAAGACCTCCCAAAGCAATCACCTCTTCATAGCTCATCCCGCCTTGTCCTGTATTGCTATCTCCCACGATAACTTGCTGAAACACTTCTTTGGTCCACAAATTCTTATTTGGATCTGCTTCCTTGGTCGGGAACTGGTCATCTGGTAAATAAAAGACTTCCTTATTCATTAAATAGTAGTCTGAACCATTTTTATAAAAGACCAATTTAAGGTTTCGCTGGTCTTCATTGATCCCATACTCCATAGCAGCGTAAGTTAAAAATAAGTTTTCTTCTGAATATTCGCCGAATCTAGCTGATGAAGGTTTTCCATATTTCTCAATGATATCCGACAAACTATCCCCTGTAGCATCCTCTTTCATCCCAGTTACCAAACTATCATAGTCTTTCAGTGTCCAATTAAAACTAAATTCTTCTTGTGAAGCAGTCAATCCGCGCGTAAAGTCTGTCACGCCTGTGTCACTAGCTTCTGTCCAAGTTTGACTGACCGCTGACGAAAACTGCCGATCCGTACTCACAGAACTTGGAGAATAGGTTGAACACTATTGACAAATAGACCTGTACATGTGCGGTCTACGATCTCTGAAAAGTCCCCAGTCCAAGCGCTCACGCGCTCCCTTGTCCAAATCATAAGTAGCAAGCAAGACAACTTCTTCCTCTCGTCCCGCTTGTTCAATCAATTCACCTGTTTCATCAGTCATAAAGGACGAACCATAAAAACGCAGGCTAGAAGATTGGCCGCCATTTTCTACAGAAGGCCGTACTTTTTCCAAGCCAATTCGATTGGCCGCAATGACAGGTGTGATATTGGCTGCAGCATGACCCTGCATAGTCCGCTGCCAATGACCTTGGCTATCCGTATCCAAAATGGGCTCCGAACCAATAGCTGTTGGGTAAAAGAGCAATTCCGCCCCATTCAAAGCTAGACAGCGGGCAGTTTCTGGGAACCATTGGTCCCAACAGATGCCAATCCCAATCTTAGCGTAAAGAGTTTCCCAGACTTTAAATCCAGTATTTCCAGGCGTGAAGTAAAACTTCTCCTGGTAATAATGGTCGTCAGGAATATGGGTTTTGCGGTAAACTCCCAAAACTGTCCCATCCGCATCAATAACTGCAATCGAGTTATACAGGCTATTGCCATCCTTTTCATAAAAAGAAATGGGCAAAACCAGCTGCAATTCCTTGGCAATTGGAATAAAGTGCTGAACAGCATCGTTTTCCTCTACAGACTTGGCATAGTTATAATAATCATACTGGCGTTCCTGACAAAAATAAGGACGCTCAAAGAGTTCAGGCAGGAGAATAATCTGCGCTCCCTGATTAGCAGCCTGTCTGACCAAACGCTCTGCGGTCGCCAGATTTTTCCAAAGGTCCTGACTACACTGCATCTGAACAGCTGCTACAGTAACATTTCTCATATTTTCTTCCTTTTCATAATTTTTTTATGGGCGATACAATGGCTCTGAGACAAGGAAGGCCGGAGCCGGCTATACTGGAGTATGCCAATCCGGCTTGACGCTGTATCAGAGTCATTTAGCCCCATAAAGGGGAATCTGCTGGGTGATACAGTGTATATTCCCACCTCCAAGTAGGATGTCGCGAGCTGGAATGCCGACGACTTTTCTAGTTGGAAATAGCGGAGCTAGTATCTCAAGTGCCTGCGCATCATGCTCATCATCAAACTGGGGCACCAGAACCGCACCGTTGCTGACGTAGAAATTCACATAGGAGGCCGCCAAGCGTTCGCCAGCTGTCCGTACTTCTTCCCCCGCTTCATAAACATAGCCTGGCAAGTCCTCTTCTGTTATTAGAATAGGATGTTTGGGAATAGGCAGTTTGTGGACGGTCAACTTTCTACCCTTGGCATCCACTTGCTTTTCCAAGTAGTCCAAATCAGCCTTGGACATGGTATATTGGGGGTCTGCCTCATCATCCGTCCAGGCTAAAACTATCTCAGCTGGACCAACAAAGGCCGCAACATTGTCTACGTGTTCATTGGTTTCATCATTGTAGATACCATAAGGCAGCCAGAGGACCTTTTCAGCTCCGAGAGTATCTAGAAGCACTTGCTCAATCTGATCCTTGGTCAGATGAGGATTTCGACCTGGGCTCAGTAAACAGGATTCGGTCACCATGATGGTTCCTTCACCGTCGCTATGGATGGCTCCGCCTTCCAGGACAAAAGGATGAACATCATGGACTGGCAGACCGACGGCCTGACTAAATCGACTAGCCACCTGATCATCTGCTTCATAGTCCTGATAAAGACCATCGTAGCTGCCGCCCCAAGCGTTAAAGGCCCAATCGACAGATAATGCTCTGCCATTTTCATGAACCAAAACCGTCGGACCTGTGTCACGAGCCCAAGCATCGTTGGTGGGGATGTCCAGGTAGGTGATGTTAGCCTCCAACATGGATTGAGCCTCCTCACGGTGTGCCTCATCCACCAAGAGATAGACCTGCTCGCTTTCAGCAATGGTTTTAATGACCTGGCTGAAGGCTTTTTTTGCCCCCTGACCATCAAAGGGCCAGGAGCCCGGACGGATCGGCCAAACCATGAGGGTGCCATGATGGGGCTCATACTCAGCTGGCATGCGGTAACCCGCTGCTTTGGGACTTTCTATCATGATAACCTCCCCTTGAAATCTTCATAACCAAATTCTTTGATAATACGGCAGTCGCCAGCCTTGTCCATGATGGCTAGGCTAGGTAACCCAATGCCATTGAAGGTATTGTTTTTAACAAAAGAATAGATGGCCATGTCTTCAAAATAGAGCTTATCACCAATCTCAACAGGTTTTTCAAAGGAATAATCGCCGATGATGTCGCCCGTCAGACAGGTATTGGAAGATAGTCTGTAAGTAAAAGCCTTCTCTCCTGCCTCAAAGCCATGCCGAAGCGGTGGGCGATAGGGCATCTCTAAGACATCTGGCATATGGCAGGTAGCCGAAGCATCCAAAACCAGTGTTTCAATACCATTTTCAACGATGTCTAACACCTCCGTCACCAGATAGCCTGCATTGAGAGCAATGGCTTCACCAGGCTCGATGTAGACTTCCAGCCCATATTTTTCCTGCATGTGCTGGATAGAAGAAATCAGCAAGTCCAAATCATAGTCTTCTCTGGTCACATGATGGCCACCGCCCATATTGAGCCATTTGACTTTGTGAAGATAGGGGCCGAATTTGTCCTCAACAGCCTCCAAAGTGGTTTTCAAATCATCCGAATTTTGCTCGCAGAGAGTATGGAAATGCAGGCCATCCACCAAGTCCAGCAGGTCTTTTGAAAACTGGTCAATACGAACACCAAAACGAGAGCCTGTTGCACAGGGGTCGTAAAGGGCATGCTCGTCTTGAGTGGAGCACTCTGGATTGATCCGCAGGCCGACACTAACTCCAGCTGCTCGGCATTTGTCAACGTGCTTGCGGAGTTGGCGATCAGAATTGAAGACAATGTGGTCTGCAATTTCCAAAATCTCCTCCAAATCCGCATCCTTAAAGGCTGGGGCAAAGACATGGACTTCGCCCCCAAATTCCTCACGACCCAGCCTAGCTTCATAAAGTCCTGAAGCAGTTGTTCCAGCAAGGTATTGGCTTATTAGTGGATAGGTGGCGTACATGGAGAAGGCTTTTTGAGCCAAAAGTACCTTACAGCCAGTTCGGTCTTGAACAGACTTGAGAATTTCTAAATTGTTGACCAGCTTGGCTTCATCAATGACATAGGCTGGTGTTGGAACTTGTTCAATTCTCATCTAGTCCACCAAAACAGGATTTTCAACAACTTGCCAAGGTAGACCATATTGGTTGAGCAAGTCCATGAATGGATCTGGATCTAGTTCTTCCAAATTGTAAACACCCGGTTTTTTCCAGGTACCATCCATAACCAGCTTGGTTCCAATCATAGCTGGTACGCCAGTTGTGTAGGAAATAGCCTGTGAACCAACCTCCTTGTAGCACTCTTGGTGGTCACAAACATTGTAAATGTAGATAGTCTTCTCCACACCATCCTTGATGCCTGTGAAAATACAGCCGATGTTGGTTTTCCCAACAGTACGTGGACCAAGGCTGGCTGGGTCTGGTAATAATGCTTTGAGGAATTGGATAGGCACTACTTCTTGTCCGTTGAAATTGATAGGGTCTGTCCGCAAAAGACCAACATTTTCCAAGCATTTCATGTGGGTCAAGTAAGACTGACCAAAGGTCATGAAGAAGCGAATGCGTTTGACACCTGGAATATTCTTAGCAAGCGACTCGATTTCTTCGTGGTGGAGGAGGTACATATCCTTCTGACCCACTTCTGGGAAGTCATATTCTCGCTTGATAGACATAGCTTCAACTTCCACCCATTTGCCATTTTCCCAGTAGGAGCCTGGGGCTGAAACTTCACGCAAGTTGATTTCAGGGTTAAAGTTGGTCGCAAATGGATAGCCGTGGTCTCCACCGTTACAGTCTAGGATGTCGATGTAATGAATTTCATCGAAATAATGTTTCAATGCGTAGGCTGAGAATACGCTGGTCACCCCTGGATCAAAACCGGATCCCAATAGTGCTGTCAGCCCTGCTTTTTCAAAACGCTCCTTATAAGCCCACTGCCATGAGTAGTCAAAGTAAGCCGTAAAGCCTTCTTCTGCACAGCGTTTTTCGTAGATAGCCCGCCATTCTGGGTCTTCGGTGTCCTCACACTCGTAGTTGGCGGTGTCGATGTAGTCCACTCCTGTCGCCAAGCAAGCATCCATGATGGTCAAGTCTTGATATGGAAGGGCCACGTTCAAGACAGCTTTGGGCTGGTAGCTTTCAATCAAGGCAATCACTTCTTCTACCTTATCCGCATCCACTTGGGCAGTTTCAATTTTTACGGAAGTTTTTCCTTCTAAGGCAGCCTTCAAATCATCACACTTGGACTTGGTACGGCTGGCAATCATGACTTCCTTGAAGGTATCTTCTGCCTGGCAAACCTTGCTGATGGCAACTTGGGCAACTCCGCCACAACCAATCACTAACAAACGACTCATTATTTTTTCTCCTCTTCTTCTAAAATATCTTCAACATAGCGGGGCAAGAGAAATGCTCCAATATGCAAGTTTGCGGTATAGTATTCTGTGAAAAGCTGACGCGCCTTCCATTTTTCCTTATCATAATCTTCAATGGGATGGTATTTTTTAGAAGCAAATCCAAATAACCAATAACCTGCTGCTGAAGTTGGAATATGTGCTTGATAGACACGACTAATTGGAAATGATTGACTAGCCTTGCGATGCATGGAACGAAAAGCAGACTCATCTTCGTCATAGAATGGTGAACCATGTTGGTAAACCATGATGCCATCTTCCTTCAAAGCTCGGTAGGCATTACCATAAAATTCCTTGGTAAAGAGCCCTTCCGTGTGTCCAAATGGATCTGTCGCATCATTGATGATGATGTCGTATTCGTTTTCACAGTTGCGCAAGAAACGCAGACCATCTTGTAAATAAACCTCGACCCGCTCATCTTCTAAACCCGATGCATAGTCTGGGAAATATTCCCGACAGACCTCAACCAAGAGTTCATCTGGCTCTACAACGTCAATACGTTCAATTTCAGGATACATACTGAGAACTTGGGCAACGCCACCATCTCCCCCACCCAGAATCAAGATTTTCTTGGGATTGGGATGGACGGCCATGGGCACATGGACGGCCATTTCGTTGTAAACAAAATCATCTGCATCTGAAAAGAGAACACGACCATTAAGGGTCAAAATCTTACCAAAGGCTGGCGAGTCCAACACAGCAATGTCCTGAAACTCACTTTTGCCAGCATAGAGCTGCTGACTGGTCCGAATGGATAACTTGACATCTGGTGTTTGGACTTCTGAAAACCACATTTCCATGACTAGACCTCCTTAATGACATTGATAAAATTAACATCTGGATCTTCTGTACCTTGGACGGAGCAACCGCGCTCCTTGGCAAAGATGATGTAGTCAACAATTTCCTGAGTCACTCGTTCACCTGGAGCTAAAAGCGGAATACCAGGCGGGTAGCACATGACAAATTCCCCGCAGACCTGACCAACTGCTTCTTGCAGGGAACGGCTTTCCCGCTCTGCATAAAAGGCCTCCTGCGGTGACAAGACCAGCTGTGGCTGGATGTACTCACCTGAAATCAGGTCCGAACCATCTCGTGAGTAGAGTCGCTTGATGTCTGCCAGAGCTCCCACCAGCCGCTCAATGTCCTGCAAGCGGTCACCGATTGAAATATAGGCCAAGATATTGCCAATGTCGCCAAATTCAATCTGGATGTCGTACTCATCCCGCAATAAATCATAGACTTCAATCCCTGTCAGACCAATGCCCTGCGTATAGATGGAGAGCTTGGTTACATCAAAATCATGCACCGTTTTGCCATCAATCAATTCTTTAGAATAGGCATAGTAGCCACCGATGGCATTGATTTCACGACGAGCATACTCAGACATTTCAATGACTTTTTCGAAGGATTCCTTGCCACGAAGGACTAGATTTCTGCGGGAAATATCCAGACTAGCCAGCAAAAGATAGGAAGCGGATGTTGACTGGGTCAGATTGATAATCTGGCGGACATACTCCACATTCATATCTGGACCGACCAATAAAAGCGAGCTCTGGGTCAGACTACCACCTGATTTGTGCATGGAAACAGCAGCCATATCAGCCCCAACATCCATAGCCGCCTCTGGCAATTGGTCCGAAAAATGCAAATGAGCACCATGGGCCTCGTCCACCAATACTTTCATACCTGCTGCATGAGCTTTCTCAGTCAAGGTGCGCAGGTCTGAGCAGATACCATAGTAGGTTGGATTGTTGATCAAGACAGCAACCGCATCTGGATGCTCTGTAATAGCTCGTTCAAAAGCTTCATTTTCCAAGGCAAGAGCAATACCAATCCGTGGCTCCACGCTCATATCCACATAGACCGGCATGGCACCACAGAGAACCAGAGCATTAAGGGCTGACTTGTGGACATTTCGAGGAAGGATAATCTTATCGCCTGCCTTACAGGTCGCCAAAATCATGGTCTGGACGGAAGAGGTGGTCCCTCCTACCATGAGAAAGGCATGGCTGGCGCCAAAGGCTTCTGCCGCCAACTCCTCGGCCTCTCGGATAATGGAGACTGGGTGTCCCAGATTATCCAAAGGTTTCATGGAATTAACATCAATCCCCACGCATTTTTCTCCTAACAGTTCGACCAACTCTGGATTACCGCGCCCTCGTTTGTGTCCCGGGACATCAAAGGGAACAATCCGTTTTCGGCGTAACTGTACCAATCCCTGATAAATAGGGGCTTGGTGTTGATTTTTCATATTGAAAAACTCCTTTGCTTGATGGACTCCTACCCCTTTTTAAACAAGTAAAAAGAGCAGGGTTCATCCTGCTCTACAATCCAAATTGACGTTTTTTATTCTTCTCTTGAGTTTATGTGCCTATCGTTTCCTACTCTCCAGTGCAAATATATACGTACTTTATTGACCGTTTCACAAGATGACGTGTGCTTTCACCACACTGACAAAATTAGAAATTAGGAAATTCTTCCCAACATCAACTTATAAAATGTAGGCTTTTAACCCTATCAATAATGTGACTTACGCCACGCTTCGGCATTCGACCCGCCTGTCCGTAGGCTTTGGTTATGATCAATAGCAGAGCTACTGATCCCATATAGGTCTGATATTTGCTAGAATAGCTATAATAACTTTTCCTAGGCATGATAAGTGTACCATCATTCCTACTATTTAGCAAGAACTTTTTGATAGTTTCAACAAAATTATCAAAAAAATCCGTACAAAAACAGAAAAAACAGTCTCAATATTCGAGACTGTTTAATTATTTAATCCCAAGTGCAATACGAGCGTAACGGCTCATTTTTTGAATGGTCCAAGCAGGCGACCAAACCAAACGAACATCGACTTCGGTCACCTCAGGAACTGTTTTCAGAACATCATGAATTTGGTCTGTAATCAAATCTGCCAAAGGGCAGCCCATTGTGGTCAAGGTCATGTCAATTTCAGCCTTGCCCTCAATAAAACGAATTTCGTAAACCAAACCAAGATTGATAATATCAATCCCAAGTTCTGGGTCAATCACATCTTCAAGAGCTTGAAAAATACGCTCCTGAATGTCTTTAATCTGATCTTCTGTATAAGCCATTTTCAATCACTCTCTTTCTTTGCTAAAAATATAACTGGTATCAACAGCCCGGGGAAATAAGACTAACGGAAGTCAGTCTGAGTTTGTAGACAAGGTCTCTTTTGGGCTCCGCTCACAAAATAAACTAAATTTTTATTTTTTCTTAGCAGAGCTACTTACTTTATTTACCTAATACGTTCTAAGACTAACGGAAATCAGTATCCTTGTAATTCACCGGACATTAGCACACTATCTTATTTTCGGGCGGGTTTCAACAGTCTGGGGAGAGACTGTTGAAAGTGGGAAATAAAACTGACGAAAGTCAGCATCCTAGCGCTAAACATCCATTAGACTCATCTCGCTTTAGAGTTTTCAGCGATCGACCTGATAAGTACCAATGGCATATGCACCCTTTCCTATTTCAAGGGGAGCGGTTGATTTTGTCTCCCAGACAGCCTGCTCTCTTATTTTCAAGCAGGCTTCAACAGTCTGGGAGACTGTTGAAGGTTGGAGATGAAACAAACGAAGTTTGTGTCAAAACCTCCCCCGGAGGTTAGCCTCGCTTTCCTATTTCTAGGCTCGGGTTAAAACACCACGTTAGTGGTGTTTTAATCCTCAATAAAATCTCTGAGTGGTTTGCTGCGAGATGGGTGGCGGAGTTTGCGGAGGGCTTTGGCTTCGATTTGGCGGATGCGTTCGCGGGTTACGTTAAAGACCTTGCCCACATCTTCCAAGGTGCGCATTTTTCCATCATCCAGTCCAAAGCGCAGGCGGAGAACATTTTCCTCGCGGTCAGTCAAGGTATCCAGAACCTCGTCCAATTGTTCACGGAGAACGACGCGGGTTGTGTAATCAACTGGATTTTCAATTACTTCGTCCTCGATGAAATCCCCCAAATGGCTGTCATCTTCCTCACCAATTGGTGTTTCCAGAGACACAGGCTCTTGAGCAATTTTCAAAATTTCACGCACTTTTTCAGGCGTCATATCCATACGCTCAGCAATTTGTTCTGGCGTTGGGTCTTGGCCAAGTTCCTGCAATAGGTTGCGTTGCTCACGGACCAACTTGTTAATGGTTTCCACCATGTGCACAGGAATACGGATGGTACGAGCCTGGTCCGCAATGGCGCGGGTAATGGCCTGACGAATCCACCAAGTCGCATAGGTCGAGAATTTGAACCCTTTCGAGTAATCAAATTTATCAACGGCCTTCATCAAGCCCATATTGCCTTCTTGAATCAAATCAAGGAACTGCATACCACGACCAACATAACGCTTGGCAATAGATACCACCAAACGCAGGTTGGCCTCAGCCAAACGTTGCTTGGCCTCAGGATCGCCCGCCTCAACAGCAAGCGCCAATTCCTGCTCTTCTTCGTTGGTCAAGAGGGGAACAACACCGATTTCCTTGAGGTACATGCGAACTGGGTCATTGACCTTGGCAGAGTTGCTGCCAAGTAATTCCTCATCAGAAAGTTCTGGCTCTTCCTCTACCTGCATAGCACGCGCAGAAGGATTTCCTTCCTTGTCCACAATAGAAATCCCTGCGTCTTGGATACGCTGAAGAAGGTCATCGATGCCGTCCGCATCCAAGGTGAAAGGAATGACAAGCTGGTCATTGATTTCATCATCTGTCGCAGAACCCTGCTTTTTATGGTTGCGGATAAATTCTGCAACTTGGACATCAAAAGTGGTCACTTCGTTTTTCTTGTCTTTTTTATTTGTCATCTTTACTCCATTTGTTTTCTTCGATTGAGGAGTTCTTGCAACTCATCAAGGGCAATGTCTGTATTTCCCACATGGGAATGCTCACGAATGGCTCGTGCAGCATGCTGGTTTTCTTTTTTTAGCAATTCTCGATCCCGACTGACCAGTAATTCCTCTACTTCATGAGTAGCAACCTCCTCTGGCAAGCGTTCTTCCAGGACCCGGTACCAGGCCTGTTGGGCACTATCACTGACTTGGGATAATTCAAAGCTGGAAATCTCACCATTCTTCTTCAAGAGCTGAAAGAGTTCCTCCAATTCAGGCGTCGCAAAGGCAAAATCCTCTCTCAGCCGAAATTCGTTGAGAATGTAGGGATGTTCAGCCATCCGATAGAGCAGGTGATTTTCTGTCCGAACCAAGCTAGTCACTCGCGGAACAACCTGCAGATCCGGCAATTTTTTTGCCTCAGAAAAGGACTGTTGGGCCTGCTGACTGCGTTGCTGGCGGTGCGTGAGGCGAACGTTGTTGACCGCCTGCTCCACCTGACCATAGTCAAAATCAGACAAGAGGTCTGCTACCTTGTAGATATAGGAATTCTGGGCCGTAATAGACTGAACCTTGGCAATGATAGGGGCAATTTTTTCCACAAAATCAATCTGCATCTGCAAATTATCAGGATTTTCCGGCTTGAGATAGTTGATTAAAAACTCAACCGCACTAATGCGTGATTTGGTCAAAACCTGCTCAAGAGCCACCTCAGAGTTCTTCTGCAAAAACTCATCGGGGTCCATATTATCTGGTAGACTGACAATCTCCACTTGGAAATCCTGCAATTCGTCCAAAGCCTTAATGGTAGCAGCCTGTCCCGCCTTATCACCATCATAGGTCAGGACAACCTTCTTACAATACTTGGACAGGTGGGTCACGTGCTCACGGGTCAAAGCCGTTCCCATAGAGGCTACCGCATTCTCAATTCCTGCACGATGGGCCGCAATAACATCCAGAAAGCCCTCCATCAGATAGACTTCGTGCTGTTTCTTGATGACAGCTTTTGCCCTATCCAAATGATATAGTTCGTAACTTTTATTGAAAATTGCAGTGCTACGCGAATTTTTGTACTTGGCCAGCTGCTTATTCTCCCGGTCCGTCTCTGTCCAGACACGACCAGAAAAGGCAATAACCCGACCGTATTCGTCGGTCAAGGGGAAAATAATTCTACCGTGGAAGGAATCATAGATTCTATTATGATCACCAGGATGGAAAAGACCCGATTGCAAGAGGGCGTCTTCCTCAAACTGGCTGGACAATTTTTGATAGAGGATATTTTGCTGGTCAGGGGCCAGGCCTATTTGAAAGGTTTTGATGACTTCATCTGTCAGGCCGCGCTGGTGGAGATAGTTTCTCGCTTCCTCTCCCATCTTGGTCGTCATGAGCAAGGCATGATAAAACTTAGCTGCCTCAGTGTGAATATCGTAGAGAACCTGGTTGGGATTGGCAACTTTCTCAGCCCGCTGAAATTGCGGACTGGTTTCTAGGACAATTCCCGCCTTTTGAGCGACAATCTGTACCGCATCCCCAAAGGTCACGCCCTGTATTTCCTCGATAAACTTGAAGACATCCCCTGACTTCCCACAGCCGAAACAATGATAGAATTGCTTATCCTCCACCACATTGAAGGAAGGAGTTTTCTCACCGTGGAAGGGACAAAGTCCCAGAAAATTGCGTCCAGCCTTGGTCAGGGCAACCGACTCACCGATAATATCAACAATATTGACAGCCTGTTTAATATCATTGATTTTTTCTTTTGATACCATCGGTCACCTCCTCACAAATACAGAGAATACGCACATTTTAACATTCTATATTGTATAACAAATTTCTAGAAATGTAAAATGTTCGAGACATATTACTTGAAAAATTAATGTAAGTGTATATAATAGATAGAGTAAAAATTTATGAAAGGACATATTTAGGATATGTTGAAAGATTTAAAAGCATTTTTGTTCCAAGGTAACGTTATTGACCTTGCTGTCGCAGTTATCTTCGGTGCTGCCTTCAAAGCCATCATCGATTCATTCGTTGCTGATTTGATTACTCCCCTCTTGTTGAACCCAGCTTTGAAAGCTGCTGGTGCAGAAAAGATTGCTGATTTGAGCTGGAACGGTGTTACTTACGGTAACTTCTTGAGCGCTATTATCAACTTCTTGATCATCGGTACAGTTTTGTTCTTCATCGTTAAAGCTGCAGAAAAAGCAATGCCTAAGAAAGAAGCTGCTCCTGCAGGACCAACTCAAGAAGAATTGCTTGCAGAAATCCGTGACTTGTTGAAAAAATAATCAAGGCTCTTTGTCAACTGTAGTGGGTAGATGAAAAGCTAACACCTAGAGAGGACGAAATTCGTTCTCTCATTTTTGATGTTCAAAGCAATATATATCTTGGTTTTAAAGTTCGTAAAGTTCCTAAAGCCGAACGCTTGCCTCTTGATGTCTTTGATGAGTTTATTGGTCGCTTCCAGCTTAGCGTTGGAATATGGAAGCTCCATGGCGTTCGTGATGTACGTTTTATACTTTAGAAAAGTTTTAAAAACAGTTTTAAAGGCAGGATTGACAAAATCCAAATTGTCTTCCAGAAGCTCGAAGAAATATTTCGAGTTCATCTCTTGGAAATGGAAGAGAAGGATCTGATAGAGTTCGTAATAGAATTTCAGTTCCACAGAGAAATTCAATGTCTTCTGGACAACCTCTTTCGGTGTTACTGTTTGCCCGAAAGTGCGAGAAAAGAAGCGATTCAGAGACAGTTTACGACTATCTTTTTGGAGAATACGCCAGTGATTTTTCATGGATCGATAAGGTAGGGAACGCGTATCGAAAGTCTTCATAATATCAATTCTAGTCGTCATCATAGCACGGCTCAGGTGTTGGATAATGTGAAATCTATCAAGAACAATTTTCGCATTTGGAAATAACTGTTTGATGATAGGAATATAGCTACCCGACATGTCCACTGTTACGACCTCGACAGTTTCTCTGACCGCCCTAGGATACTTGTAGAAATAGTTCTTGATGGTGGTTTGGCGGTTGTTGTCAAGAATGGTCACAATCGATCTCGTCTCAAAATTCTGAGCAATAAAGGCGAGTTTTCCCTTGTTCCGACTAAATTCATCCCAGCTCAAGACTTTTGGTAATGTCGTAAAATCATGCTCAAATTGAAATTGAGCCAGTTTCCTCTGGACAACTGACACGGAGATATGTAGTCTCCTAGCGATGGCTATATTGGTCATGTTTTCTGTATGGAGTTGTGTGATTTTCTCCCAAATAGGTTGGGAAATCTGACAGTTTTTCTTGACTAGAGGTGTCTCAGATACAGTCACTTTTTGGCAAGATTTGCATTGAAACCGTCGTTTCTTAAGCAAGAGGAGGGTCGGAAAGCCCTGACAATCCAAAATCGGAATCTTTGACGACTTTTGAAAATCGTACTTGATACACTTCCCTTGGCAATGAGGACAACCAGGGCTGTCGTAATCTAGCTTTGCCCTGATTTCTAGATGGCTCTGATGTTTCAAAACGAAGAGAATTTTGATGTTTTTGTCTTTGATTCCAATTAGTTCTGTGGTATGATAAAGTTGTTCCATATGAGTCTTTCTAATGTGAGTGTGGTTGCTTTTCATTATAGGTCATATGGGACTTTTTGTATATACTCAAAAAGGCTCCATAATCTCTACAGTGGATTTACCCACTACAGAAATTATAGAGCCATAATCAATAAGATAGTGAAACAGGCTTTCCGCCTGTTTTTCTTTTGCACTATGACAAAAAGAAGATGTGAGCCAATACTCACATCTTTTCTCATCCTTCATATCCATTTGGATTTTTAGACTGCCAGTTCCAGGTGTCACGGCACATGTCTTCGATTGTTTTTTCTGTTTTCCAGTTGAGCTCTGCCAGAGCCTTGTCCGCATTAGCATAACAAGTGGCAACATCGCCAGGACGGCGTTCTACAATCTTGTAAGGCACCGGAACACCATTAACTTTTTCAAAGGCTTGTACCAACTCTAGTACGCTGGTTCCCTGACCAGAGCCGAGATTATAGGTATGAACACCAGTCTCACCAGAAATTTTCTCAAGAGCCTTGATATGACCAAGTGCCAAATCAATCACGTGGATATAGTCACGGACACCGGTACCGTCCACTGTATCGTAATCATTACCAAATACACTCAACTCCGCCCGTTTACCAACAGCTACTTGTGCAATAAATGGCATAAGGTTGTTTGGAATACCAGCAGGATCTTCACCAATCAAACCTGATTCATGAGCACCAATTGGGTTGAAATAACGGAGAAGGGCCACTGACCAGTCGCTATCTGCTACCGCCACATCACGAAGGATTTGTTCCAACATGACCTTGGTGTAACCGTAAGGATTGGTTGCGCTGGTTGGCATGGTTTCCACAAGCGGTGATGGATTGTTGAGTCCATAGACAGTTGCGCTGGATGAGAAGACAATCTTCTTGACACCAAATTCTGCCATGACTTCGACCAAGGCAAGCGTTGACATGATGTTATTTTCATAGTACATGATTGGTTTTTCAACCGACTCACCGACCGCCTTGTAGCCTGCAAAATGAATAGCAGACTCAATCGTTTCTTTCTCAAAAACCGCACGGAGGGCGTCCTTATCCGCTACGTCTAATTCATAAAAAGTCGGACGTTTGCCTGTGATTTCCTCAATGCAATCCAAGACCAAAATGCTTGAATTAGACAGGTTGTCGACAATGACAACATCTTTGCCCAATTTCTGCAATTCAACCACTGTGTGGCTACCAATATAGCCTGCTCCACCTGTTACTAAAATACTCATAGGTACTCCTTTGAATGTCCAAATAATGTATATCCATTATATGAAACTTCGCCTAAAATGTAAACAAAAAACAGCCCGAAGGCTGTCTGAAATTCAATTAGAATTTTTTACGCTTGCGAGCTGCTTCTGATTTACGTTTACGTTTTACAGATGGTTTTTCGTAGAATTCACGTTTACGTGTTTCTTGAAGAGTACCAGCTTTAGTAACCGCACGTTTGAAACGACGAAGAGCATCATCAAGTGATTCGTTCTTGCGTACTACTGTTTTTGACATTTTTTTCACTCCCCTCAATTTCAAAGTCCTAACTATTTTACTACTAAAAACTATCTTTGTCAATGATTTTTCATGATAAATCTGAAAAATTATCCTAGTCCCAATTTGTCCCCAATTTGTCGGCAAATTTCAATTCCGAGTTAGCCACCTATAAGAAATTCTCTCGGTGACTTGTAGCCCAAACATTTTTTGGGAT
>NZ_JBIMJM010000021.1:0-32470 GCF_043674115.1 Streptococcus sp. A34
CGAACACAGCAGTTAAGCCCTAGAACGCCTGAAGTAGTTGGGGGTTGCCCCCTGTTAGATACGGTAGTCGCTTAGCGAAATTCCGCCATAGCTCAGTTGGTAGAGCGCATGACTGTTAATCATGATGTCACAGGTTCGAGCCCTGTTGGCGGAGTTATATGGTCCGTTGGTCAAGGGGTTAAGACACCGCCTTTTCACGGCGGTAACACGGGTTCGAATCCCGTACGGACTATATTTTTGAGAAGATCTGTTTGGTCTTCTCTTTTTTGATATTTATTGCCATCAAAATTCTTTTCTTATTGGGCAGTTACTGTTCAGCTTCATCTTATTTTCCTCTTTTATATTTTATGGGAATCAGTCTGCCATTGGAAATATATAAAGGAAAATAGAGTCTCTACTTGAGCAAAGAAACCGTTATGTGACAACATTTTGAAAAATGCATGTATCCAGATAATAGGTGCATGCATTTTTTATTGTATGCTATACTCATTATCAGGCTCTTTGTCAACTGTAGTGGGTAGATGAAAAGCTAACACCTAGAGAGGACGAACTTCGTTCTCTCTTTCTTTATGTTCAAAGCAATCAAAATCCGTTTTTTAAAGTTTTCAAAGTTCCTGAAACCAAAGGCATTTCTCTTAATGACTTTGATGAGATTGTTAGTAGCTTCCAGTTTGGCGTTGGAATAAGGCAATTCCATGGCGTTTAAAACCTTGTCTTTATCCTTTAGAAATGTCTTAAATACCGTCTGGAAAATAGGTTTAACAGTGACTATTTCCTGTTCGATGAGGTCAAAGAAATGGTCTGAGTTCTTCTCTTGGAAATGGAATAAGAGCAATTGATAGAGTTCATAGTGTTGTCGTAGTACCTCTGAAAAAGACAGGAGTTTTTCAAGTATTTCCTTGTTAGTCAAGTGCATGCGAAACATAGGGCGATAAAATCGTTTATCGCTGAGTTTGCGGCTATCTTGTTGTATCAATTTCCAGTAGCGTTTCAAGGCTCGGTATTCCTGCGATTTTCTGTCGAATTGATTCATAATTTGAATACGGACACGGTTCATAGCTCGACTAAGGTGCTGCACAATGTGAAAACGATCAAGGACGATTTTGGCATGCGGGAGTGAAATAGTCTGGGAGACTATTTCAGCCTGAGCTTGGAAATTAGAAAGCGAAGGGTTTAGCCAATTGGTAGTATGGGCTAAACATGTCCATAGTGATGACTTTTAGCGAGTCGAAATCTTGAGCGATAAAGCTCATCTTCCCCTTCTTGAAGGGGTACTCGTCCCAGCTCATATTCTCAGGCAACCAATTCCAGTCGGTTTTAAATTGGAACTCATTTAGCTTGCGAATGACGGTCGAGGTAGAGACGGCAAGGCGCTTAGCGATGTCGGTCATAGACTGTTTTTCAATGAGAAGTTGAGCGATTTTCTGGTTAACAGCGACAGAGATTTGGTGGTTCTTCTTGACAAGAGGAGTTTCAGCGACAGCCATTTTCCGCAATCTTTACACTTGAACCGACGCTTTTTAAGGCGGATAAGGAGTGGATAACCAGCAGTTTCTAGATAGGGGATTTTGGAGGCTTTCTGGAAGTCATATTTTGCCATTTGTCCCTTGCAGGAAGGGCATTTAGTGGCTGTATAATCCAAGTGACCGTGGAGTTCAAAGTGAGTTCCCCTATCATACTCATCAGTGATAAGGATATTTTGGTCTTTTACTCTGAGAAAATTTGTGATAAAATTTAGCTGTTCCATATGAGTCTTTCTAATGTGAGTTTGGTCTCTTTTCATTATAGGTCATATGGGACTTTTTTTCTACACTCAAAAAGGCTCCATAATCTCCTTGGCGGGTTTACCCACTACAGAAATTATAGAGCCCATTATCATTGCAAGTTAAACCGATTTTCGAAGTGTATAATTTGTTCTATTGCTGGGGACTAAAGGCATTTCGCTTGATGATATAGATAAGGTTATTACAGATCCCAAGTATTGTATTTAAATAGGACAGGAATTGATTTAATGCTATTGTAAAATGTCTGATTGTTAGGATGTGCGTCTTAAATCGCTTCAAAGGGCAGGTTAGACTGCGCGTTTGAATGCTCTTGTGCACCACCTCAGGTATATTGTTTTCACTGAGATTTAGTTACTATTATTTTATACTGACAAAAATGTCCTGTTTGTTTTTTTCAAAATTAGATAAACTAGGTCTATCAATTAAAGGAGGCATAGTTTTATGCAATTTGAAAAGATTTATTTTGAAGTTCAGGGAATTGTTCATCGCGCGCGTAAGGATTTCTACGTGAAGTTATGGGAACGTGAGGATTGGGACCAGGAGGGGATGTTGGTTCTGTACAAATTACTATGCAGTTTTCCAGAATTGGAGGAAGATAAGGATAAGCTCTGCAGTTACTTTAAGGTTCAGTTCCGAAATCGTGTTCGGGATGTTGTGCGCAGGCAAGAAAGCCATAAGCGGAAGTTTGACCGTATGCCCCATGAAGATATTCATGATTTGTCGCATCTAGTAAAGTCGCCGGGATTGTTAAATGACGATTTTATTGTTTTGCGAGATATGTTGCGGACTTATAGAAGTCAGCTGTCAACGGAACAGTTAGAAAAATACGAGAAGCTAATCACAGGTCAGAGTTTCCATGGGCGGAGGAATATGATACGTGAACTGCAAGACTACCTGCGAGATTTTAAGTAGAAGAAAGAATTGTTGGTACTACCTATAACGGCACTTTATTTATTGAATTTGTATTTTCTAAGCATATATTTTCAAAATTCTTATTATTTTCGGTATAATTGTTGGAACAGAGAAAGTAGAGTGTATAGTTATGTATCAAGTCATTAAAATGTATGGAGATTTTGAACCCTGGTGGTTTATTGAAGGTTGGGAAGAAGACATCACTGACAAGTTAGTTTTTGAAAATTATGAGGATGCTGTTCTTGCCTTTCAGAAAGAGTGGACAGATTTGGCTAGTCGCTTTCCTAAGAAAGAATCGAAGGGTGGGATGATGACAGCCTTTTGGGATGAAGCGGATCAGTATTGGTGCGAGGAATGTGATGAGTATTTGCAACGTTACCATTCTTTGCTATTGCTAGAAGCTAAGGAAGATTCCAAGAAGAAGGACCTTGTACCGAGAGTAAGGCCGTGCAAACTCAAGAAAGGGAATTGCGTAAATTATTAAGAGAGAAGGATTGATGGTTCAGTCCTTCTTATTTTTTTTTAAAAAATTTTTGCAAAAATCATCATTTTTCCGAACTAATAGGTGAGGAGGATTTATGATTCAAGAAAAAGCAAAACAAATGATAGAGGAGGCGGTAACCGGTCGAGTCAGTGACATTTATCTGGTTCCCAAAGGTGAGACCTATCAGCTCTATCATCGTATCATGGACGAACGGGAATTTGTCCGAGAGCTGGAGGAAACGGAAGTAGATGCTCTGATTGGGCATTTCAAGTTTCTAGCTGGTCTCAATGTCGGTGAGAAGCGCCGTAGTCAGCAGGGGTCCTGCGATTATGATTATGGCAAGGGCGAGATTTCTCTGCGCCTGTCAACGGTCGGGGATTATCGTGGCAAGGAAAGTTTGGTCATTCGTCTGCTCTATGATAATGACAAGGAGTTGAAATTCTGGTTTCAGGCCGTAGAGGAAATTGCCAAGGAAATCAAAGGTCGGGGACTCTACCTTTTTTCGGGTCCAGTCGGCTCTGGCAAGACCACGCTTATGTACCATTTAGCCAGGATGAAATTCCCAGACAAGCAAATTCTGACCATCGAAGATCCGGTGGAAATCAAGCAGGACGATATGTTGCAACTTCAGCTCAATGAAACTATTGGCGCGACTTATGACAATCTCATCAAACTGTCCCTGCGCCATCGTCCTGACCTGCTCATCATCGGGGAAATCCGTGATGCAGAGACAGCTCGATCAGTTATTAGGGCTAGTTTGACCGGAGCGACAGTCTTTTCGACGGTGCATGCCAAGTCCATTTCGGGTGTCTATGCTCGGATGTTGGAATTGGGTGTTAGTCCAGAAGAGCTCAATAATGCCCTACAAGGCATTGCCTACCAGCGCTTGATAGGGGGAGGAGGTGTTGTTGATTTTGCCAGAGAAGATTTCCAAAACCATTCCGCAGACAAGTGGAATGCACAGATTGATAGCCTTCTTGCAGCAGGACATATCAGTCCTCGGCAGGCGGAGGCCGAAAAAATTATCCTTGGAGCGTCAGCGTAAAGTCATCGAGCTTTTTAACAATCTCTTTGCCAGTGGCTTTCACTTGGGAGAGATTGTTGATTTTCTCAGGCGCAGTCAGCTCTTGGCAGACCAATATACGCAAATCCTATCAGACGGTCTGGTAGCGGGGAAGCCTTTTTCGAGCCTTTTAGCTGATTTGGCCTTTTCCGACACAGTTGTCACTCAGGTGTCATTGGCAGAAATTCATGGCAATACCAGTCTCAGTCTGCAACACATCGAGACCTATCTGAGCAACTTATCCAAAGTACGGAAAAAATTGATTGAGGTGGCGACCTATCCCGTTATTCTATTAGGATTTTTGGTGTTGATTATGCTGGGTCTGAAAAACTATCTCCTGCCACAGTTGGAGGAGGGCAATGCCGCGACCATGCTCATCAACCATTTGCCGACCATCTTTCTCGGGTTGGTTTTAACCATCTTGCTCTGCACTTTAGCAGGCTACATCTGGTACCGCAGGACGGCTAAAATCACTGTCTTTAGTCGTCTATCCGCTCTGCCATTTTTCGGAAAACTCATCCAAACCTACCTGACCGCCTACTACGCGCGGGAGTGGGGTAGCCTCATCGGGCAAGGACTGGATATGCAGCAGGTGGTGCGGCTGATGCAGGAGCAGCAGTCCCAGCTCTTTGTCGAGATTGGGCGAGATATGGAGGAGGCTTTGGGCAATGGGCAGAGCTTTGACCAGCATATCCGTTCCTATCCATTTTTCAAGAGGGAACTGAGTTTGATTGTGGAGTACGGGCAAGTCAAGTCCAAGTTGGGTAGCGAGCTTGCCGTCTATGCCAATGAGTGCTGGGAGGAATTCTTCTCTCGCGTTAATCGTGCCATGCAGCTCATTCAACCGCTGGTCTTTCTCTTTGTCGCTCTCGTTGTTGTTCTTATCTACGCAGCCATGTTGCTGCCAATTTATCAAAATATGGAGATGTAAATGAAGAAATTACTAAAAATGAAGAAAAAAGGTTTCACTCTGGTGGAAATGTTAGTCGTCCTTGGAATTATTAGTGTGCTTTTACTCTTGTTTGTGCCTAATTTGAGCAAGCAGAAAGAGGCGGTACGGAAAAAAGGAGATCAGGCAGTTGTCAAAGTAGTAGAGAGTCAGATAGAGCTCTATGAATTGGAACATGACAAGAAAGCAACAGTAGCCGATTTGCAATCTGCTGGCTACATTGACAAAAAACAGGCAGAAGAATATGAGAAAGCCAAAGCCTCTAATCCAGATAACCAATAAAGCCTTTACTCTGCTAGAAAGTCTGTTGGTTCTTTTTATCGTGAGCTTTCTTGCTCTGGCTTTGTCGGGTTCTGTCCAGTCGGCTTTTCGGTCGGTGCAGGAGACGGTTTTCTTCTGGGAGTTTGAGGAGCTTTATAAGGATAGCCAGCGTCTGGCGGTCAACAGCCAGCAGGAAATCCATTTGCAACTGACGGATAGCCAACTGTCCAACGGTCATCAGTCCGTGCAGGTGCCTGCTAGTATCGATGTACTGACTGAGCAGGCTATTGTTTTCGATAAAAAAGGTGGGAATTCCTCGCTTGCCAAGCTGTCCTTTGGGGCGAGGGGCAAGACGGTGTCGTATCAATTATATATAGGGAGTGGTCGTTATAAGAAATCGGAAAAATAAGGCCTATATCTTGCTGGAGGGGCTGGTGGCCTTGTCGGTTCTAGTCACTATTACCAGCCTCTTTCTTTCTGCCATGGAGGTCAGTCGCAGGCAACAGGCGGAGGGCTTGTATCAACAGGAGGTCCTCAATGTGGCCAAGATGGCGGTGCAGACGGGTCAGGATAATCTGTCGCTCAATGGTGTCAAGGTGACGGTCCAGCGGTCGGACAAGCTTTTGGCTGTCTATCATGAGGGAAGAGAGGTGGCGCGTGTTGAGAAAAACTAGGTGTGCTGCCTTTACTCTTCTGGAATGTCTGGTGGCCTTGGTCATCGTTTCAGGCAGTTTGCTGGTCTTTGAGGGCTTGTCAAAATTGGTGGTCCACGAAGTTCGCTACCAGGACCAGCGTGTTGAGAAGAACTGGTTACTCTTCTGTGACCAGCTGCGCAGTGAATGGGAGGGGGCCAGTGTAGACAGAGTTGATGCGGGTCGGATTTATATCAGGCAAGATGGTCAGGCCCTGGCCTTTGGCAAGTCACGGTCAGATGATTTTCGTAAGACCAATGACCGGGGGCAGGGCTACCAGCCCATGCTTTACGGTGTCAAGGCGGCTAGCTATAGTCAATCTGGTCAGATTGTTCGATTGGATGTGACGTTTGAAACTGGCGAGGAGAGGAGTTTCGTCTATGCTTTTGAAGAAAAAGGTTAAGGCTGGTATCCTACTCTATGCCCTGCTCATGCTGGCAGTTTTCACTCTCTTGCTGCAATTTTACCTCAATCAGCAAGTGTCTGAAGGTCAGTTGATTGGAGCCAGTCGAGAATCCACGCAAGCCTATCTCATAGCCCAGATGACCAAGGACCAGGTGGTTGAGGAAGTGTCACGCTTGGCTAAGGAAGAAGCAGCAAAAGAGAGTCAAGAAAAATTCTTGGCGGAAAAGGCTGAGCAAGCTAGGAAGGAGCAGGAAGAAAAGAAAGGAGAGACATCGGAAGAAAGTGTGACTTCTCAAACGAAGGAGAGACCATCTGAAAGTGGGCAAGAATCGGTATCTGCAGAAGATATGGAAAGGTCAAATAATGAGACCGCGCAGACCAGTCAAAAAGAAGAGGTGAAGAAAGAAAGTAAGCCAAAATCAATTGAAACGTCTGGTCAGCTGTCCTTTGTCCAAGGGCAGGCTCAGTACCAGGTCAAGAAAGAAAGGCTGACCGTGACAATCCAGTTATCAAGCGGTCGGACCTATCAGTATCAATTTATGATGAAGGAGGAAAAAGAGAGGGTAGAGGAGTCATAAGAGGCTCCTCTTTTAGTGCAAATTTGCCCAAATTTTGATAAGATAGAACCATGAATTTTGAAAATATTGAGCAGGCCTACGACCTGCTGTTAGAAAACGTACAGAACATCCAAAACCAGCTGGGCACCAATATTTACGATGCCATGATTGAGCAAAATGCGGCTTATATGGCTGGTCAGCATGAGTTGGAAACTGTTGTGACCAACAATCAGACTTTGAAGAGCTTAGAATTGACCAAGGAGGAATGGCGCAGAGCTTTTCAATTCCTACTGATTAAGGCCAACCAGACTGAGCCTATGCAGTACAATCATCAGTTTACACCAGACTCGATTGGATTTATCCTGTCTTTCTTAGTAGAACAGTTGGTCAGCACACCAGAAATCACGGTCTTGGAAATCGGTTCGGGGACGGGGAATTTGGCGCAGACTATTCTCAATGCTAGCCCAAAAAAATTGGATTATCTGGGGATTGAAGTGGATGATCTCTTGATCGACTTATCGGCCAGTATGGCAGATGTCATGCAGGCGGACATTTCCTTTGCCCAGGGGGATGCGGTACGTCCGCAGATTCTCAAGGAAAGCCAGGTCATCATCGCAGATTTGCCGATTGGTTATTATCCTGATGATCAGATTGCCAGTCGTTACCAGGTGGCCAGTTCGACCGAGCATACCTACGCTCATCATTTGCTGATGGAGCAGTCGCTCAAGTATCTGGAAAAGGATGGTTTTGCCATTCTTTTGGCTCCCAATGACCTTTTGACTAGTTCGCAAAGTGATTTATTGAAAAATTGGTTGCAGGACCAAGCCAATATTGTTTCTATGATTGCCCTGCCGCCAGAACTCTTTGGTAAGGCTGCTATGGCTAAGTCGATTTTTGTTCTACAGAAAAAGACGGCTCGTCAACTGATGCCTTTTGTTTATCCGCTCCAAAGTCTCAAAGACAAGGATGTTATCCAAGAATTTATGGTCAAATTCAAAAATTGGAAACAAGGGAATGCAATTTAGGTAAAAATCTGATATACTAAGTAGGAAAACGCTTTAAAGGGGGAAACTTATGTCAAAAACAATTGCGATTAACGCAGGTAGTTCAAGTCTTAAATGGCAACTGTACCAAATGCCAGAAGAAACGGTATTAGCGGCCGGAATTATCGAACGTATTGGTCTCAAGGACTCTATTTCAACAGTTAAGTATGATGGCAAGAAAGAGAGTGAAACTCTGGATATTGCTGACCATGTGCAGGCTGTTAAGATCCTTTTGGATGATTTGCTCAAGCACAACATCATTGCTGACTTCTCAGAAATTACCGGGGTTGGTCACCGTGTAGTAGCTGGTGGTGAAATTTTCAAAGAATCAGCCCTCATTGATGACCAAGTGTTGAAACAAATCGAGGACCTGTCTAGCTTGGCGCCTTTGCATAACCCAGCCAATGCTGCCGGAATCCGTGCCTTCAAGGATATCTTGCCTGATATTACGAGTGTGGCAGTCTTTGATACAGCCTTCCATACGACTATGCCTGAGCATGCCTATATGTACCCAATTCCTCAGAAATACTACAAGGAAAACAAAGTTCGTAAATACGGTGCCCACGGAACGAGTCACTACTATGTAGCTCACGAAGCCGCTAAGGTTTTGGGACGTCCGATTGAGGAGTTGAAATTGATTACAGCTCACATCGGAAACGGGGTATCCATCACAGCCAACTACCATGGTGAATCTGTTGACACTTCTATGGGCTTCACACCGCTTGCTGGTCCTATGATGGGGACTCGTTCAGGTGATATTGACCCAGCGATTATTCCTTACTTGATTGAGAATGTTGATGAGTTGAAAGACGCGTCGGACGTTGTCAACGTACTCAACAAACAATCTGGTCTGCTTGGTCTATCCGGTATTTCTAGCGATATGCGTGATATCGAAAATGGTTTGCAGGAAAAACATCCAGGTGCAGTCCTTGCTTACAATGTCTTCATTGACCGTATCAAGAAGTTCATCGGTCAGTACATGGCTGTGCTAAATGGTGCAGATGCCATTGTCTTCACAGCAGGTATGGGTGAAAATGCTCCCCTCATGCGTAACGATGTTATCGCAGGCCTGTCTTGGTTTGGTATTGAACTAGACCCAGCGAAAAACGTTTTTGGCAACTATGGCGACATTACAACACCAGAATCAAAAGTTCGCGTCTTGGTTATCCCAACTGATGAAGAACTCGTTATCACACGTGAAGTAGAACGCTTGAAATAAGAAAAACTAACTGGTAGTCGGAGACTGCCAGTTTCTCTTATAGTTTATACCTTTAGAAAGGTATAGTTTTTAGCAAGTGGTCAAAGTATATAGTGTGTGATACAATAGACTAGCAAAGAAATTTGCACAGAGTAGATGGTTTGCGTTAAGTGTATGTGGATGGGATGTTGCCACATAACGAAGCTGATCTTTGCTTGTATCTGATGTCTCCTAGAGTAGGAACATTGGTCCTGGCTGAGAGTAGCGCGGTAAACCATTGCATCCGCTGTCGAATACACACGACAGCTCCATTTTTTGAAAAAGGAGCATTTTTTATGGAAAAGAAAATTCCAAAACTAACGGTGCAGTTGTTGACTGCTATTGCGATGACCCTTTCCTTGGTCATGATTGTGGAGAACTATTTCTCTATTCGTCTTTCAGATACCTTGCAGGTCCAGTTTACCTTCATTCCCAATACTATTTTGGGAGCTATTGCCGGTCCTGTTTGGGCAGCTATCTTTGTGGCGATTTCAGACCCAGTCTTTGTCTTGTTCAGTGGACAGAGCATGCTTTTTAGTTTTATATTGATTGAGGCGGTATCGGCTTTTATCTATGGCTGGTTCTTCTATCGAAAACCGCTAGACACCAAGAACAAGGCTGATTGGCTCTATGTTGCAGGGGTTGTTGTCTTGATTCAGGTTGTAATTTCCTTTATCATGACACCGATTGCCCTCCATTTCCATTTTGGAACACCTTGGATTGTTCTGTATAGCAGTCGCTTGATTAAGGCAGTTTTTGAATTTCCATTACGCATTGTCGTGACCATGCTTGTCTTGCCAAGTTTACAAAAAATACCTGAATTGGCCAAGTTATTGGGCATTAAATAAAACAGTATCAAGCAACAGGTCATCCCCCTGTTGTTTTTTATAGAGAGGGAATCATGAATTATCAAGAAACTCGTCAGTGGCTATCTAGTCGACCAGCTTCTGATTTGGAACACGGGATTGCACGTGTCAACTGGATTTTGGAACGCTTGGACAATCCCCAACTTCAAGTTCCGACTATTCACTTTGTTGGTACAAATGGCAAGGGCTCGACCCTCAACGCCTTACAGTCTATCTTGCAGTCTTCGGGCTACAGAGTTGGTCGCTTTACTTCACCGTCTATCATTGATTTTCGAGAGCAGATTGTCTTTGAGCAAGAGATGATTTCAGAGGAAGATTTTTCGAGGATTGTGACAGACTTGCAACCTTTGATTGAGGACTTGGACCAGACGGCTGGACTGGATGCTATATCGGAGTTTGAGATTGTAGTAGTGGCTATGTTTGTCTACTTTGCCCACTACCAGCGTCCTGATATTCTCTTGGTGGAGGCAGGCATGGGCGGTTTGCAGGATGCGACCAATGTCCTTGCCCCATTGGCAGTGGTTTGCCCGTCCATCGGTTTGGACCATCAGGCTTTTTTGGGAGAGACCTACGCTGCCATAGCCCGTCACAAGGTCGCCGTCTTGCGTGAGCGAGTTCCCCTCCTCTATGCGACCGATTTGCCAGAAGTGGAGGCAGTTTTCGAGGAGCAGGCTCGTCAGCTTCAGAGTCCGACCTATGCGGTGGGACGGGAGATTCTTTTGGAAAATAGCAGAGCAGACTTTGCGGTTTCAAGCCCCTTCGGTCGAGTTGAGGATTTGAGGCTACAGATGCAGGGGCGTCACCAGGAGGTCAACGCAGCCTTAGCAGTGACAACAGCTCAGCTTTTCAGCCCTGATTTTCCAAAGATTACCAATGAAACCATCCGCCAGGGCTTGTCCCAAGCCATCTGGCTAGGCCGTCAGGAACTGATACTCCCCAATCTGTTGATTGACGGTGCCCACAATAATGAAAGCATCGCTGTCTTGACAGATTTGCTAAGAGAACAATACTCAGATAAGAAAATCGCGTTTCTCTTTGCGGCTATTAACACCAAACCAGTAGATCAGATGTTGGAAGCGCTCAGTCAATATGGTCCAGTTACGGTGACCAGCTTTGATGATGTTCGAGCAGTAGAACTGGCTGACTATCCAGTTGGCTATGCGCGTGCGGAGCGGTTTCAAGACTGGCTAGCGCAGGCGGATTTGGATAATCCTGACAAGATCTACGTCATCACAGGATCGCTTTATTTTATCGCCCAGGTTCGGAAGTACCTTGTGGAGCATTTTTTATCGAGCTAATACTCAGTAGAATTCAAAAATAGCGGACATCAGTTCGAGTTCTCAACTATAGCATTTATATATGTTAAGTTTTATTAAAACCTAATTAGCATGCCTATCTGCCTTTGGAAATTTCCCCAAATTTTCTATGGAAGTCCTCCCTCTCTCAGAATTGCTAGATTGATTTTAACTGAGTATAACAGAAAGACCTTGGCCGAAATGGCGGAGGTCTTTTAAAGATAGAGTTTATTGCTCTGTTGACGGTTCATAATTCCTGTTCAATTCTTCCATGGTCTGGTAGATGGTATCTGGAATCATGACGACCTGTGGTTCCAGGTCCTGCATGCCATAGCTTGGGTCAATGCATTCTGCCCAATATTCCAAGTGTTTTTTATCAATTTCAGACTGGGAATCTTCTACGGCGATACCACCTTCAGCTTGGATAGAATACCAGTAGAGAAATTCTTGACCGTCTATGGTTTCGCGGAAGATGGTCTCGACGTACATTTTCTCGTCTTCAAGAGTAAGGAGGGTTTCTTTTATGTTGGCATTGAGGAACTGCATCCACTCATCAACCTTGGTAGATTTCCCTTCTTTGACACGAAAGCGGGATAATTCTACATTTAGCTTCATATTTTTCTCCTAATAGTTCTTGATCAAATCGACGGTCGAGCGGTCCAATTTCTTCACGAGAGCTTGTAGGAAGGCTTGGGCCTCTAGGAAATCATCCATGCTGTAAAGAGTTTGGTGGGAGTGGATATAGCGGGCGCAGACGCCGATTGTTGTAGATGGCACACCCTGATTTTTCAGATGAGCAGCGCCAGCATCGGTGCCCCCCTTGCCGCAGTAGTATTGGTGCTTAACGCCAGCCTCTTCAGCGGTTGTCAACAAGAAGTCCTTCATATTTGGCAGAAGAATGTGTCCCGGATCGTAGAAACGAAGCAGGGTTCCGTCACCGATTTTGCCCTGGTCGCCATAAATATCGCCCGCAGGTGAACAGTCGACCGCCAGGAAAATATCAGGATTGAACTTAGTAGTAGAGGCATGAGCGCCACGTAGACCAACCTCTTCTTGCACATTGGCCCCAGCAATCAACTGATTTGGCAATGCTTGACCGGATAGGTTTTCCAGTAATTCAGTTACCATAAGGACGCCGAAGCGGTTATCCCAAGCCTTAGAAATAATATTTTTTCCGTTGGCTGATAGGATGGTCTCGTTTTTCGGAACCAAGACATCACCCGGGCGCACACCGTAAGACCAAGCCTCGTCGTAGTCAGCAAAACCAGCATCAAAAATAATATCGCCGATGGCTGGTAGACCCGGAGTATTTCCACCGCGAGAAAGGTGAGGTGGGACAGAGCCGGAAATGGCAGGGATTTTACGTCCGTCTTGCAAATGCAGGGTAAAGGCTTGACTGGATACGACCAGTGGGTTCCAACCGCCTAGTTCCACCACACGGAAGGTGCCGTCAGGCTTGATTTGGCTAATCATAAAGCCGACTTCATCCATGTGACCTGCAACCAATATTCGCGGTGCTTGTTCAGCTGTCGTGTCCTTAATCCCAAAAATTCCACCCAAACCATCTGTTTCAATGCGGTCAACGTGAGGTGTGATTTTCTGGCGGATATGGTTGCGCACTTCACTCTCAAAACCAGGCAGGCTCTGCAATTCGGTCACTTCTTTAATCTTGTCAAAAAGGGTCATAACAAATTTCCTCCAATGATAACTTGCTACTATTTTACCATTTTTTATGATAAAATAGGGACCATGAATAAGAAAAAGGTAGCCGTGCTAGCCGGCTTAGTGGGGGCAGGTGTGCTCACCGCTAGCGCTCAATTTTACCGCAAGGTTCAGGAAGACCGTAAAAAGGCTCAGGCTCTCCAGCAGGTTCGGGCTTACTTCGCCGATTTGGGCAGCATTGCCACGGTCTATGTGGATGAAACCCAGTCCCAGTCCGACTATTTGGTAGGCGGGGTCATCATGGAAGATGGTCGCATTTTTCTATTTGAAAATACCAAAGGTGACATCACATTTGAGGAGGAAGTGAGATGATTTTTCCACAGAATTACGAGGAAGTGGCCGTGCTCGTCCAGTCTGGTCAGCGGACAGTTTTTCTCTTTATGACCAGCTGGTGTGGGGATTGCCACTATATCAAGCCGCATTTGCCAGCTATCGAGGCTGCTTTTCCCGACATGACCTTTGTCCAGTTAGATCGGGATGACTTCATGCCCCTGGCTCAAGAATGGAATATTTTCGGCATTCCTAGCTTGGTTGTCTTGGAAAATGGTCAGGAAATTGGACGCTTTGTCGATAAAAACCGTAAAACCAAGCAGCAAATCATTGACTTTTTAGAAGGATTACCAGTATGAAAAAAACAGTAAGTAAACTTGCTCTAGCCACTCTTGTGATTGGCCTGGTTGGAGCACCGATGACAGCTGCCCATGCAGACATTCAGACAGATGCCATCAATGAAAAATGGGGCAAGCCAACCATGGTATATGGCGGTGGTTTGTCAGATGCTCAAGTGACGGAGGTCAATAGTCTACTCAATATCAAGAATATTGAGAATGTCAGCCGTCAAGTGGTGCAGGGTCAGGATATGGACCAATATTTAGGGACTTCTGGTGCAGATACAGCCTCGCTCTTTTCATCTGTTTTGGTGCAGAAGCAGGAGTCAGGCAAGGGAGTTGTCGTTGACATCAAGACACCGCAGAATATCACCCTCATTACCTCAACTCAGTATGCTAATGCGGCCATTACCGCGGGAGCGACAGATGTCTTGATTGACGTTGCAGCTCCCATTCAGGTGACAGGTGAGTCTGCCTTGACGGGTGTTTACAAGGCTTTGGAGGCCAATGGCGAAACGGTAGATCCTGAGCGGACAGTGGTTGCCCAGCAGGAATTGGAAACCGTTAATGAAGTGGCGATTGCCCACGCAGGTCAAGAAAATTTTGACAGCTCTGCCTTTGACAAGGCTATCGCAGAAATCAAGACTGGCTTGGCAGAATACAAGGATTCTCAAGGTCAAATTGCCTCTGAGGACCAAATCAACACCATTATCAATGATGTCTTGAAACAAAATGGTCTGGATACAGTGATTACGGCTGATGAGATTTCCAAGCTGGTCACTTTTGCCAAAGCTTATCAGGAAACCAGTGCCATTGATTCGGAAGAAGTCGCTGCCCAGCTCAAGCAATTCAAGAGCCAGGCCGAGCAACAAATTTCAGATGCCTACAAAAATCTCCAGGATTCAGGCATTCTAGAGAAGATTGGTTCCTTCTTTGAGGGTCTTTGGAAGGGGCTTATCGGATTATTTTCATAACATAGAAAAGGTTGATAAATGATTTTTACATATAATAAAGAATATGTCGGTGATGTACTCATGGTCATCGTGGCTGATGGCAAAGGACAAGATGTAACAGTTGAACGCAAGGGCAAGGTTGCGCGTGTCTATATCGAGGAGACGGGGCAGACGGTAGCTTGGAATATTTTTGAAGTGTCTAGTCTGGTTGATTTGAGCGGAAATGGTCAGGTCTTCTTGACAGACGAGCAGATTGCAGCCTTGAATGCAGAATTGAGTCAAGAAGGTTTTGCGGAAAGTTTGGTCAATGACAAGGAACCAAAATTTGTGGTCGGTCAGATTGTGGAATTGACACCGCACCCAGACAGCGACCACCTCAATATTTGTCAAGTCAACGTTGGCGACAAAACGGTGCAAATCGTAGCTGGCGCGCCAAACGCAGCCCAAGGCCTCAAAACCATTGTTGCCCTGACAGGAGCTATGATGCCGAGCGGTAGCTTGATTTTCCCTGGTAAACTCCGTGGCGAGGATAGCTTTGGTATGATGTGTAGTCCGCGTGAATTGGGCCTGCCAAACGCACCACAAGTACGTGGTATTATCGAATTGGACGATAGCGCCGTCGCAGGCGAGGCCTTTGATTCCGCTAAACATTGGAAAAACTAAAAAAGAATTGGTCGCGTACCAATTCTTTTTAGAACCTCCATTCACAAGAAAAGTATATTTAGACAAGAGATAGTTTTTTGCCAATCAAGACCATTTTTTGATGGAATACTGACTGTATTTCGAGAAAAGCGAACGATGAGTGGCAGAAAACTAGCCTTGGCTAGAGATGCTGAGCTGTGAATGCAGGTTCTAGTATAGCCGTATTTGTTTTTCAATGGCTTGCTCAACTTCTGGTGTCAAAGCTTGGTGTGATTTGAGTTGGAAATAGATGCTGGATAGAAATCGTTGAATATTGAGCCAACGGAAATACTCAACCGGCTCTTGATTGGGGACATCTAATTGCTCCATCCATGTGACTAGGGTTGAAGCCGAAACCTTTTGATTGAGGATGAGATAAACAGGTATCTGGGCCAATCTCGTCTCTTCACCTGCTGAAAATGTGCTGTTTTGCTTGAGGCAGCAGTCTATAAGAGCTTGCCAAGCCTGCTCAAACTTGTCGGCTGGGAAGGATTGGTGGCAGGTAGCAGCGAGGAGAAAATCCGCTCCATGGGCACCAGCATGTATCCAGCCCAGATTTTCATCGTAACCACGCCAGTCATTTTCAAAAGTAAAAATGTTCAGGGCCTGTTCAAAGAGGATTTGGAGCTGGCTGTTAGTCAGGAAATTCTGATAGTGAGGACGGTCCTCATCTATGGCTATAATCAAAGCATAGAGCAGGCTGGCAAAACTGCGAGTTAGACTATCTTGTGAGAGAAGTTGCCTTTGCTGGCTCTGTTCAAAAAGTTGCTGAGCCTGGTCTTTGCTAATGATTTCATCCAGAAAAGGGTGGCAGAAACTGGCATAGACCAGCTGGTCACGAATGATAGGGTCAGGGTCTCCGATATGGTCTAAGAGCCAATTGATTTGCTCAGTGCTGTAATGTTCATTGCTTTCTAACTTTTTTTCTAAAATTTCTTTCATTTTTTGTATTTTTTCCTTTCTTTTGCGAATAGATATGTAGGAGGATAAAAAATGTACAATAAAGTTATTCTAATTGGTCGTTTGACGGCCCAGCCTGAGTTGACACAGACGCCGTCGGGAAAAAATTTAACCCGCGTTACAGTTGCTGTCAATCGTCGCTTCAAGACAGAGTCTGGTGAGCGCGAAGCGGATTTCATCAATATCATTTTCTGGGGTAAATTGGCTGAAACCCTGGTGTCCTACGGTAGCAAGGGCAGCTTGATTTCCCTTGACGGAGAGCTCCGTACTCGTAAATATGAAAAAGATGGCAATAACCATTATGTGACTGAAGTCCTTGGAAACAGTTTCCAGTTGCTCGAAAGTCGTGCCCAACGTGCCATGCGTGAAAATAATGCTGGTGAAGACCTGGCTGACCTGGTTCTAGAAGAGGAGGAACTGCCCTTCTAACAGAAAGTGACAATTTTTTGACGTCTCAAATATTTTCCCTATAAATAATGAAATAATGTCTGGTAAATCGGTCCTAGGACTGATGATAGGATGTGAAAAGTCGTTTATACTAATATCAATCCTAAATATTTTTCATATCTCCTTAGAATGCCGGTGTAAGCTGGCATTTTTTGCGTCTGACAACTGAGGGTACTTATTTTTATCCAAAAATGTGAGAATCAGTCTCAGGACGGATGTGAACAGTGTAGAACTCGGATATACTTAAGTCAATCCTAAATATTTTTCATAATCTCCTTAAAGAACGCTGGCGAAAGTTGGCGTTTTTTAGCGCCCTTTTTTACGGTCATTCCACCATTCGAGGAAGATAACCATGATTGATAGAACAATCACACCATAGAAGAAAAAGATAAACCAGTGGGGATGTAGAAAAAAGACAATCCAAATGGTCCAGAGTAGGTAGGCGAAAATGATTTTTCCCAGGAAGTTTAATTTCCGTTTCAAAAACCACTCTAAAAAACCTTCGTAGGTAGAATATTTGCTTTCCTGATAGTCTTTGTATAGATTTTTGAAGAATGTCATAGAGACCTCCTTTCCTAAGAAGAGTATAGCATATTCTCATAAGTAAGACTAGTTGGTTTTTCGTCCGACTTGGGACGGATTTCAAAAAACTTGGTAGAATTTTCTTGACTATTTTTGACCAAGTGATACAATAAGAATTGTGAATTAGCACTCGCAATGTCAGAGTGCTAAAAATGAAGGAGGCATTGATATGTTGAAACCATTAGGCGATCGCATCGTTGTAAAAATCGAAGAAAAAGAACAGACAGTAGGGGGCTTTGTCCTTGCAGGAACTAGCCAAGCAGCGACCAAAGAGGCGCAGGTCTTGGCGGTTGGTCAAGGAATTCGCACCTTGAACGGAGAATTGATTGCACCGTCTGTGGCAGTCGGTGACAAGGTCTTGGTCGAGGCCCACGCTGGTCTGGAAGTCAAAGATGGTGAAGAAAAAGTGACTATTGTCCGTGAGGCGGATATTGTAGCAGTGGTTGAGTAAGATAGACTATGAAAGAACAGCTAAGTGAGATTCTTCAGAATTTTTTGCAAGTTAGCACGTCCGGAAGCTGTATAACTGCCTGGGAACAAGGAAACCAGCAGCAAATTTGGTTTCAATTGACGTCAGACAATATGCTAAACTTAGCTCTTCCAATTAAGAAACCTTGGTTTCAATCCTTGGAAACAGTCTTGCCGCCCTTGTTAGATGGTATGACAATTTTGGATTATCGCTCCAAACGATATATTACTTTAGATGTAACAGAACAATCACTAGAGCAAATTTGTGATTATCTTGTGGTCTACTTTGAACACTTTTTTGGGGATAATCTGATATTTTTATGGAAATTTGAAGAAATATAGCACTTTATAATATTTAATTGATACAAAGGATGGAAATAAAATGGCAAAAGAAATTAAATTTGCAGCAGATGCGCGTGAGAGCATGGTACGCGGTGTCGATATTCTAGCAGACACTGTAAAAGTAACCTTGGGTCCTAAAGGCCGCAATGTAGTCTTGGAAAAAGCTTATGGCTCACCCTTGATTACCAATGACGGGGTAACCATTGCCAAAGAAATCGAGCTTGAAGATCATTTTGAAAACATGGGTGCCAAATTGGTATCGGAAGTCGCATCTAAGACCAACGATATTGCAGGTGACGGTACGACAACAGCGACTGTTTTGACCCAAGCTATTGTCCGTGAAGGCTTGAAAAACGTGACAGCGGGTGCCAACCCAATCGGTATCCGTCGAGGGATTGAAGCTGCGGTCGCGACAGCAGTGGATGCCTTGAAAGCGCAAGCTATTCCTGTTTCAAACAAGGCAGAAATTGCTCAGGTTGCGGCAGTTTCATCCCGTTCTGAAAAAGTCGGTGAGTATATTTCAGAGGCCATGGAGCGAGTGGGAACAGATGGTGTCATTACCATTGAAGAATCTCGCGGTATGGAAACAGAGTTGGATGTCGTAGAAGGCATGCAGTTTGACCGCGGTTATCTGTCTCAATACATGGTAACGGACAATGAAAAAATGGTGGCAGAACTGGAAAATCCATTTATCCTCTTGACGGATAAGAAGATTTCTCATATTCAAGAGATTTTGCCACTCTTGGAAAGCATTCTTCAAACCAATCGACCGCTCTTGATTGTGGCGGATGATGTGGATGGTGAGGCTCTGCCAACGCTTGTTCTTAATAAAATCCGCGGCACTTTCAACGTTGTAGCGGTTAAGGCGCCCGGATTTGGTGACCGTCGCAAGGCCATGTTGGAAGATATTGCTATCTTGACAGGCGGTACCGTGATTACAGAGGACTTGGGGCTGGACCTCAAAGATGCGACTATCGAGTCGCTTGGTCAAGCTGCCAAGGTCGTAGTTGATAAAGACGGCACAACTATTGTGGAAGGCGCTGGCAATCCTGAGGCTATCAGCAATCGTGTGGCAGTTATCAAGTCACAAATCGAGTCAACAACTTCTGAATTTGACCGCGAAAAACTCCAAGAACGCTTGGCTAAATTGTCTGGCGGTGTGGCAGTAATTAAGGTCGGCGCGGCAACTGAGACTGAGTTGAAAGAAATGAAACTCCGTATCGAAGATGCCCTCAACGCAACCCGTGCTGCGGTCGAAGAAGGAATTGTAGCCGGTGGTGGTACAGCTCTTGTCAACGTGATTGACAGCGTGGCTAAGTTGGACTTGTCTGGTGATGATGAGACAGGTCGCAATATTGTTCTGCGTGCCTTGGAAGAACCAGTTCGTCAGATTGCTTACAATGCTGGTTACGAAGGCTCTGTTGTGATTGACAAGTTGAAACATTCTGAGCTTGGCACAGGTTTCAACGCTGCAACAGGTGAATGGGTCAATATGATGGAAGAAGGAATTATCGACCCTGTTAAGGTGACTCGTTCAGCTCTTCAAAATGCGGCATCTGTTGCAAGTCTCATCTTGACTACCGAGGCAGTTGTTGCCAACAAACCAGAACCAGCTGCTCCAGCTATGCCAGCAGGTATGGATGGCATGGGTGGTATGGGCTACTAAAGAGAAACAAATAAAAACTTGGTCACCTGGCCAAGTTTTTTGATACAGAGAAAATCCTTATCTGCCCCAGACGAGGAAAGTAGAGATTCATGGACATTGCCATGTCTTAGTCACAATCCAAATAAAAATAGATGTCAGCCTTGCCTTCTTGAGCAGTTCCTTTGTAGACCCTGGTATCTAGACCACCAATTTCAAAACCGACCTTTTGGTAAAATTGACAGGCGATGAGATTGTTGTCTTGAGCGATGGTATAAATTCCCTGGTAACCTTTTGACTGAGCCATTTCCTTGGCCTTGTCTATCAGCATGCTAGCCAGTCCTTGTTGGCGATAGTCTGCATAAACCTTTAGGTCGTGGAGGTAGATATACTTGAATAGCGGTTTTTGTAGGATAGCCAAGCCGACACATTTGTTGTCATCGTAGGCGCCGATGAAGATATGGCTATCCTGTATTTGTTCAAAATCGTAGTTTTCATCAGGAAAGGTCACCCATTCGGTTGACTCAAAAAGGACTGCTTGGCTGGACCAAGCCTGGTTCTGATAGGATGGGATAAGCCGACCAATCAGAAGGAAGGGGTGATTGGGGATGTTGATATCTTGCTAGTTTTCGTGGGTGATTTCTTTAATGCTAATCATGTTCGTCCTCATTTTATGTTGATTGACCTATTATAGCATGTCATCACTTTTGATGGAAAGAGCGTACATCTTGTTGATTGGCTAAAATATGCTCTAGAGAGTTTTTTCTGTTACAATAGAATCATATTTTTTTGTGGAGGTGTCGGATGAAGGTTGGTCTGGTTTTAGAGGGTGGCGGTATGCGTGGGCTCTACACGGCTGGTGTGCTAGATGCGTTTTTGGATGCAGGCATCAAGGTGGACGGGATTGTCAGTGTATCGGCTGGAGCGCTTTTTGGTGTCAATTTTCTATCCAAGCAACGTGGGAGAGCCCTCCGCTACAATAAGCGTTTTATCAAGGACAAGAACTATATGAGTTTGCGGTCTTGGTTGCTGACGGGTAATGTGGTCAACAAGGATTTTACCTACTACAAAGTGCCTATGGAGCTGGACAAATTTGACCAAGAGGCCTTTGCCAAGTCTGGCGTGCCTTTCTATGTGACAGTGACCAATGTCGAAACAGGTCTTCCTGAGTATTACAAAATTGACCATGTCTTTGAGCAGATGGAGCTCTTGCGAGCCAGCTCAGCTCTTCCAGTGGTCTCAAAAATTATCGAAGTTGATGGGAAAAAATATTTAGACGGTGGTCTTTCGGACTCCATCCCTGTGGACTTTGCTAGAAGCCTGGGGTTTGACAAATTGATTGTGATATTGACACAACCCATTGATTACCGCAAGAAGCCCTCTAGCGGGCGGGTTTACCGCTTGCTTTACAAGAAATATCCCAAGTTTGTGGCGGTGGCTTTAAAACATTACCAGCATTACAATGATACGGTTGAAAAGATTATCCAGTTGGAACATCAGGGGTCAGGTTTTTGCAGTTCGCCCTCAAAAGTCGCTCGAAATAGGACGTTTGGAAAAAAATCCAGTCAAATTTGACGAGATTTATGGGCTGGGTCTGGCGGACGGGGAGAAAGCTGTGGCGGGATTGATGGGGTATTTGGGAAATGAAGAGTAATGAGCAGGAATCCCCCGTGATTTCTACCTTTTTTCTTTCCTTATTTCGTGATATAATAGTAAAGATAATTTATTGACATGGAGAAATGATATGAGCTTCTACAATCACAAGGAAATCGAGCCCAAATGGCAGGAATTTTGGGCAAAAAACCATACTTTTAAAACGGGAACAGATGCGGACAAGCCAAACTTTTATGCCCTAGATATGTTCCCTTATCCGTCTGGTGCGGGCTTGCACGTTGGTCACCCTGAGGGCTATACGGCGACGGACATTCTCAGCCGTTACAAGCGTGCTCAAGGCTACAACGTTCTTCACCCAATGGGTTGGGATGCCTTTGGTCTGCCAGCGGAGCAGTATGCTATGGATACGGGCAATGACCCAGCTGACTTTACAGCGGAAAATATCGCCAACTTCAAGCGTCAGATTAACGCCCTTGGCTTTTCTTACGACTGGGATCGTGAGGTCAATACGACAGACCCTAACTACTACAAGTGGACCCAGTGGATTTTCACCAAGTTGTATGAAAAAGGCCTAGCCTACGAGGCAGAAGTGCCTGTAAACTGGGTGGAGGAATTAGGAACAGCTATCGCCAATGAAGAGGTCCTTCCTGACGGAACATCTGAACGTGGTGGCTACCCTGTTGTCCGCAAGCCAATGCGCCAATGGATGTTGAAAATCACAGCCTATGCAGAGCGTTTGCTTAACGACTTAGAAGAAGTTGATTGGCCAGAGTCAATCAAGGATATGCAACGCAACTGGATTGGTAAGTCAACCGGTGCCAATGTGACCTTCAAAATCAAGGACACAGACAAGGACTTCACTGTTTTCACAACTCGTCCTGACACCCTTTTCGGTGCGACCTACGCAGTTCTTGCTCCTGAGCATGACTTGGTGGATAGTATCACATCAGCTGAACAAGCAGAAGCTGTGGCAGAATACAAACGCCAAGCCTCTCTCAAATCAGACCTGGCTCGTACTGACCTAGCAAAAGACAAGACAGGTGTTTGGACAGGCGCCTACGCCATTAACCCTGTCAACGGTAAAGAAATTCCAATCTGGATTGCTGACTATGTGCTGGCGAGCTACGGAACAGGTGCTATCATGGCTGTTCCTGCCCACGATGAGCGTGACTGGGAATTTGCCAAACAGTTTGGTTTGGACATCATTCCAGTTCTGGAAGGTGGCAATGTAGAAGAAGCTCCTTACACAGAAGATGGAGCACATATCAACTCAGACTTCCTAGATGGTCTTAACAAGGAAGATGCCATTGCCAAAATGGTGGCTTGGTTGGAAGAAAATGGTGTCGGTCAGGAGAAAATTTCTTACCGCCTCCGCGACTGGCTCTTCAGCCGCCAGCGTTATTGGGGGGAGCCAATTCCAATCATCCACTGGGAAGACGGCACTTCCACAGCAGTACCAGAAAATGAGTTACCTCTGGTATTGCCAAAAACCTCAGACATCAAGCCTTCAGGTACAGGTGAATCACCGCTTGCTAACCTGACTGACTGGTTGGAAGTGGTGCGTGAAGATGGCGTTAAAGGTCGCCGTGAGACCAACACTATGCCACAATGGGCGGGTTCTAGCTGGTACTACCTTCGCTACATCGACCCGCACAACGACGAGAAATTGGCAGACGAGGAGCTTCTCAAAGCTTGGTTGCCGGTGGACATCTACATCGGTGGTGCCGAGCACGCAGTCCTTCACTTGCTTTATGCTCGCTTCTGGCATAAGTTCCTTTACGACCTCGGTGTTGTGCCGACCAAAGAGCCTTTCCAAAAACTCTTTAACCAGGGCATGATTTTGGGAACAAGCTACCGCGACAGCCGTGGTGCCCTTGTAGCGACAGATAAAGTTGAAAAACGTGATGGTTCTTTCTTCAACATCGAAACTGGCGAAGAGTTGGAGCAGGCACCTGCTAAGATGTCTAAGTCTCTTAAAAACGTGGTTAACCCAGATGATGTGGTCGAACAGTTCGGTGCGGACACCCTCCGTGTTTATGAGATGTTCATGGGCCCACTTGATGCATCAATCGCTTGGTCAGAAGAAGGCCTTGAAGGCAGCCGTAAGTTCCTTGACCGTGTTTACCGTCTTTTGACTACCAAGGAGATTGTGGCGGAAAATAGCGGAGCTTTGGACAAGGTTTACAATGAAACAGTTAAAGCTGTCACTGAGCAGATTGAGAGCTTGAAATTCAACACGGCTATCGCCCAGCTCATGATTTTTGTCAACGCAGCCAACAAAGAAGACAAGCTCTACGTCGAATACGCCAAAGGCTTTGTCCAGTTGATTGCCCCATTTGCACCACACTTGGCAGAAGAACTCTGGCAGGGTCTGGAAGCAACAGGTCAGTCAATCAGCTATGTTGCATGGCCAATATATGACGAAAGCAAGCTGGTAGAAAGCGAAGTGGAAATCGTTGTCCAAATCAAGGGCAAGGTAAAAGCTCGCTTGACCGTAGCCAAAGACCTAGCGCCAGCTGAACTTGAAAAAGCAGCTCTGGCAGACGAAAAAGTCCAAGCTGAAATTGCAGGACAGACAGTTGTTAAGGTAATATCGGTACCGAACAAGCTCGTTAATATTGTTGTGAAATAAACTCGCTTATTAGCCCTATTTCCGATTTACAACAGTCTATTCCTAGACTGTTGTATCCGAATAAATTAGTAAACGTCGTTGTGAAGTAAACTGACTTCCGTCAGTTCTTATTTCCCACCTCAGCAATCTCTCCCAAGGTTGTCTGAGCCAAATAAACAGTTAAGCAAAGCGACTGGTTTCTTTTCTAGCTTATAGACATATACAAAAAACGACTTCCGTGCGAAAAGCGGGAGTCGTTTTGCTGTTATTACAGTTTTTCATTGACATAGCGGACGAAGTAATTCCACCAAGAGACGGGCCAAATATCAGCCTTGACTTCTTTTTCGATGACCATTTCAAGACTTGGTTGTTCTTGAATGTAACCCTTGCCGATCAGGTCGGAGTCATGGAGCCACAGTCTTCCGGCTGCTGTTCCTTTTTTAAGTGGTGCCTCAAGAGGGCCTTCGACTGATTTAAAAGAAGCGGTTGGCAATTCGACAGCCGAGCGTTTGATTGGAATTCTAAAGTCTCTTTGGGCAACAACTGGGCTAGTGTCGACGCGTCCATTGAAAATCTCAATAGAGCTGTCATCAAAGGATTTCCCCTGCCCTAGATAGGTAATAGATTGGAAATGCTGGGCAACATAGTTGAGCAAATTGGTCGTTGCGATATAGCGGTAATCGGGGTCAATATCGCTGAGGTCGGCGTTGAGGATAACCGTCAGGACACGCATATTTTGCTGGTCAACAGTTGTCACCAGGGAGGCGCCAGAAGTAGCAGAGTATCCCGTTTTCAAACCATCTACACCTGCACGCTGATAGGGTTTACCTTCCAACATCCCATGCCCACCATAATAGGTATGCCCATCCATGGTTAAGCTTTGTTGGCTGGTGATGTCTAGTACCTGAGGATAATCCAAGACCAGACGACGGGCAATAAGGGCGATTGCCGCAGCAGAAAATTTATTTTCATCCTCTTTACCAGTGCCGGGATAGCGTTCATCCCCGAGGTAGGAATTATTCAAGCCAGTCGCATTGACAATCGTGGCATCACCAATACCCCAGGATTGGACTTTTTCTCTCATCAAATCCACAAAGGCTTTCTCACTACCTGCCACCTTCTCAGCCAGAGCCATTGTTGCGCTATTGGCAGAAACAATCAATGATGCCCGGAGCAGCTGTTCGACCGTGTATTCCCTACTTTCTAAAAGAACGTTACTGATTTCTGTATTGAGAGTCAGCTTATAGGGAAAATCAGATATGGCTACAGGGCTGTCCATTGTCAATTTTCCTTCTTCAATAGCTTCATAGACCAAGTAGGCCGTCAACAACTGACTGATAGAAGCAACGCTGGCTGGGCTATGGGCATTTTTTTCGTATAAAATTTTTCCTGTTTCGACTTCAATAGCGATGGCATGCTCAGCTGCCGCCTGGTAAACCTGCTCCTCGGCCAGACTGGTTTGGCCTCCTAGAATAATGGAAAGTAGAAAAACTATCAAGAATGAACTGTATTTTTTCATATAAAATTCCTTTTTAATCGATTATTTCCTATTATATCATATTGTAAAGGGGCTAGACACATGAAAAAAGGCTAGAAATTATTAGAAAATATAGAAAATTTGGTTTTTTACAAAATTTTCTGACAAAAACGCTTTCTTTAATAAAATTTTATGATATAATATTATTCATAGACATAAATCTATGTCCCAAAAAAAAGAAAACAGAGGTGTTTTATGAAAAAGACAACAAAACTCTTTGCCTTAGCAGGTATCACACTCTTATCTGCATCTGTTTTAGCAGCTTGTGGTGCTAAGTCGTCATCAAGTTCATCAGAACAAAACTTGTCATTCCCAGCAGATGTTTCTCAAGATGGAACAGCTGTTTCTGGTGCTCAATTAAATTATGCTTGGGTATCTCCTACAACTTCTTCAGGTCTTTTGATTGACGAGCTGACTGAAAATACAACTGACTCAACATTTGGTGGAATGGTTGATATTTCAATGTTTGGTTACGATGGAGATCGTAAATTAGATGACTCAGGTCTTGCTAAAGCTGAATTTGATGTGGAAGGTAAAAAAATCACTGTTAGCTTGACTGGTAAAGACTACAAGTGGTCAGATGGTGAACCATTCACAATCAACGACTACATCTTTACTATCAAGTCAATGGCAAGCAAAGACTATACAGGTGTTCGTTTTGATGATAAATTCTTGAACATTGAAGGTATGCAAGAATTTGTTGACGGTAAAGCATCAGACATTTCAGGTATCAAGAAAATCGATGATTATACAGTTGAACTGACTGTGAAAGAAATGTCACCTTCTATGATGTATGCCGGTGGTGATGTACCTGCCTATATCCAACCAGAACACATCTACAAAGATATTCCTGTAGCAGATTGGGAAAAGAGCGAGTACTCACGTACTGCTAAACTTGTAGGTATGGGACCTTGGAAGATCAAGGAAATTGTAAACGGTGAGTCTATCACTTACGTTCCAAACGAACACTTCTTCAAGGGAACAACTCCAAAAACAAGTTCATTGAAAATTGATATTGTCTCTCCTGATACAATCGTTTCTGAGATGAAAGCTGGTAACTACGATATCGCAGAAATGCCAGCAGATCAGTTGGATTCATATAAAGATGCTTCTAACTTGAACATCGTTGGATCTTTGGATTCATCTTACGAGTATATTTCATTCAACTTTGGTAAATATGACGAAGCTGCTGGCAAGAACGTTATGGATGAGAACGCTAAGATGAATGATGTGAATCTTCGTCAAGCGATTGCCTATGCAATTGATACCAAAACTGCTGGTGAGTCATTGTACAATGGTCTATATCACCCTGCAAAATCATTGATTATCTCATTCTTCGGCGATATTCATGATTCTGAATTGGAAGGATACACATACGATCCAGAAAAAGCTAAAAAACTCTTGGATGAAGCTGGCTACAAAGATGTAGATGGCGATGGTATCCGTGAAGGTAAAGATGGTAAGGAATTCAAGATTACCTTTGCTGCTCGTAAACGTACAGAAGCGAACGAAGCACTCGTACAACAATACATTGCTTGGTGGAAAGAAGTCGGCTTGAACGTTGAATTGTACACAGGCCGTACAGTTGAAGTCAACTCATTCTACGATGCACTTCAAGCAAACGACCCTGCAATTGATATGTATGCTGGTGGTTGGTCTACTGGTTACGATCCAAACCCAACAGGTACTTGGGGACCTATCGCAGCCTTCAACATGTCACGTTTTGTATCTGAAGAAAATACAAAATTGTTGGATGCGATTAGTTCTACTGCTTCATTCGATGAGAAAACAAACCTTGAAAACTATAAGGCTTGGCAAAAATATGCTCACGAGCAAGCATTTGCTATTCCAACATTTGAATCTGAGTCAATTGTAGCACTTAACAAACGTGTGAAAAACTTTGACACTAATTATGGTTCAGCTTCAGAAAATGGTATTGCTCTCGAAAATATCGAATTGTCTGCTGACAAAGGTGTAGCTGCAGAATAGTTTTATAAAGAAGATAATAAAATCTGAAAAGCCAACTTGGTTGGCTTTTTTCAGATTGCTATTGGAATTTTCTGATAATTATGGTATAGTAGAACCAGTATACAAAAAATGATTGATGTCATTTTTATGTTTTAGTAAACGCTATCAAATTCTATATAGACTTGATGGATTTATTAAGAAAGATATAAAAAATCAGTTTTCATAGACTTAAGGATATTTGATTTGAAGGATGAAAGAAGTTGAATGAACTGATGAACAAAGGAGGAAAAAGCGTGGCTAATGAAAAACCGCTTTTAGACATTAAGGATTTGCACGTTGGATTCCGCATCGGTGATGATTATTTTGATGCAGTTGACGGTGTTGATATTACCTTACAAAAAAATGAAATCCTAGCGATTGTTGGGGAATCTGGTTGTGGTAAATCAACTTTAGCAACAACAATTATGGGGCTACATAATCCATTAAATACCAAAATTTCAGGTAGTATCCAGTACAATGATATGGAATTAATTGGGATGGACGAGGCCAAGTACAATACGGTACGTGGAAATGATATTGGTATGATTTTCCAAGATCCCTTGGCATCTTTAAATCCGTTGATGACCATTGGTGCACAGATTGATGAAGCGCTATTCTATCATACAGACTTGGATACCAATGCCCGTACGGAGCGTGTTTTGGAATTATTAGCTCAAGTAGGTATTCCAAATCCTAAGCGTACATTTAAGCAGTATCCACATGAGTTGTCAGGTGGTATGCGTCAGCGTATCATTATCGCCATGGCCTTATCTTGTAAACCTCCGATTATTATTGCCGATGAACCGACAACAGCCTTGGATGTAACTATTCAGGCACAGATTTTGGATTTATTAAATGATATTCAAGCAGAAACTGGGTCAGGTATTATTTTGATTACTCACGACCTAGGAGTGGTGGCAGAAACAGCAGATCGTGTAGCTGTTATGTACGGTGGTCAGTTTGTAGAAGTTGCTCCTGTTGAGGAACTCTTTACCAATCCTAAACATCCATACACCCGTTCTCTTTTGAAATCAAATCCGCAATCAGAAAATGAAGGCGGTGAGTTACATGTAATTGACGGAATTGTACCGCCAATTACAAAGATGTTGCGTAAAGGTTGTCGATTTGCACCACGTATTCCGTGGATTGAAGCAGCAACACACGAAGAAAATCCGGTTATGCATGAAGTTGGACCTAACCATTTTGTACGTTGTACTTGCCATGAAACATTCTATTTTGAAGGGGAGGCCTAATAGTGGGATTTATTGAAGTAAAAGATTTAAAAGTCCATTATCCAATTCGTAGTGGCTTCTTTAACCGTGTTACTGATCATGTTTATGCTGTGGATGGTGTAAACATTGAAATCGAAGAAGGTAAGACATATGGTCTGGTTGGTGAGTCAGGATCAGGAAAATCAACGATTGGTAAAGCAATTATTGGTTTAGAGCGTGCCACTTCAGGACAAATTATTTATGAAGGACAAAATGTAACCAACAAATCACGTGGAAAAAAAGGCAACTTTAATCGTGATGTTCAGATGATTTTCCAAGATTCACTTTCAAGTTTCAATCCGAAAAAACGTATTTTGGACATCATTGCAGAACCAATTCGTAACTTTGACCGACTTTCACCAGATGAAGAAAAGAAAAAAGTTCTTCAGCTCTTGGATACAATTGGTCTCAATGAAGAAGCTTTAATTAAGTATCCTCATGAATTCTCAGGTGGTCAACGTCAACGGATTGGAGTAGCTCGTGCCTTGGCTAGTAACCCACGTTTGATTATTGCTGATGAGCCAGTTTCTGCCTTGGACTTGTCTGTTCAAGCTCAGGTCTTAAACTATATGAAACGTATCCAAGATGAATTTAAACTTAGCTATCTCTTTATTTCTCATGACCTTGGTGTGGTACAGCACATGTGTGATGAACTCTTCATTATGTACCGTGGTCGTTTTGTAGAAACAGGAAATAAACATGATATTTATAGTATTCCACAGCATATCTACACCAAACGTCTCTTGTCAGCGATTCCATCAATTGATCCGGTGAATCGTTTGAAAAATAAGGAAAAACGTTTGGCTGCAGAAAAGGAGTACCAAGAAAAACAAGGTCAGTACTATGATGAAAACGGTCGTGTATACGATTTAAAAGCTTTTTCAGCAACTCATCAAGTAGCCCTTCCAGAAGGAGGTAAGAACTAAGATGTGGAAAACAGTATTACGACGTTTACTCATGATGATTCCTCAGATTATCATTCTGAGTGTCATTGCATTCTTTGTTGCAAAAATGATGCCTGGTGATCCATTTACCGGTATGATTGACCCTAATATTGACCCTGCTATTATTGAACAAAAACGGATTGCGGCGGGATATTATGATCCAATTCCGGTTCAATATATTCGCTGGGTAGGAAATCTTTTGCAGGGTGATTTTGGACAAAGTTTCCTCTTTAAGCAACCAGTTATCGATGTGATTATGCAGCGTTTGAATAACACAATTTGGTTATCATTGCTTACCATGATTTTGACCTATGCTATTGCCCTTCCTTTAGGTATGATTGCGGGTCGTTATCAAAATTCACTTGCTGATAAAGTCATTGGTGTATACAATTTCTTGACTTTCTCAACTCCAACTTTTGTATTTGCAATTTTGATGCTCTGGTTATTTGGTTTTAGTTTAGGTTGGTTTCCGACGCGTGGTTCTATCGGTGGTGGAGTTGAAGGCTTTGCAGCTATATTAAGTCGTCTCCATCATATGATTTTGCCAGCGATTACCATGGCTATTTTGTCAACGACAGTAACAATCCAATATCTTCGTACCGGAATTATCGATGCGAAGAGTCAGGACTATGTTCGTACAGCTCGTGCCAAAGGTGTGCCTGAGCGTGTGGTATACAACCGTCATATCTTCCGTAACTCAATTTTACCTATTGCATCATTCTTGGGGTATGAATTGACTGGTTTGATTGGTGGGTCTATCTTTATTGAAAATATCTTTACCTATCCTGGTATCGGTCAATTGTTCTTTAACTCTATCTCAAGCCGTGATTACAGTGTCATTTTGGCCCTCTTGTTAATCTTTGGTATGGGAACTTTGTTGGGAACCTTGATTTCAGATATTATCATGAGTATTGTTGATCCACGTATTCGTGTGAAATAAAAGGAGGAGTAAGGTGAGTAAAGAAATTAAAAAACAAGTACAATCAGCTTCAACTCCTCCAGGTGGTTTTCGTGTTATTGCACGAGAATTTATGAAGGACAAGTTAGCTTTAGCTTCATTGATTATCTTGGTAACAGTTCTCTTGGCTGTTTTCATCGGTGCCTTGGTAATGGATCAAGAGCAAGTTATGAAAGTCAATCTTTTAGGACGTTACTTGGAGCCAGGAGTTGATGGCTATATTTTGGGAACGGATGAAGGCGGAAAAGACATTTTTGGTCAACTGATTATTGGTGCTCGTAACTCCATTATCATCGGTTTCACCATTACCATTATCACTAGTATCATTGGTATTTCAGTTGGGTTAATCTCAGGTTATTATGGTGGTCGATTGGACGGTTTCTTGATGCGTATTGTCGATTTTATCATGATTTTGCCGGTAACAATGTTGATCATTGTATTTGTAACAGTTATTAAAAACTATACAATTTATCATTTCATTTTTATCATGAGTGCATTTTATTGGACAGCCAAAGCCCGTCTCTTCCGTACAAGAACTTTGTCAGAAGCGAGCTTGGATTATGTCAATGCGTCGAAAACACTTGGAACAAGCGACTTCATGATTATGTTCCGTGAGATTTTGCCAAACTTGAGTTCTTTGATTATTGTCAATTTGACCCTCAACTTTGCAGGTAACATCGGTATCGAAACTTCGTTGACTTATTTAGGATTCGGTCTTCCATCAACAGTTCCAAGTCTGGGTACTTTGATTTCAAATGCCCGTAATGCAGACATCTTGGAAAACAAGACTTGGATTTGGTTGCCAGCAGCTATCTTTATCCTTATTATGATGCTTTGTATCAACTATGTCGGTCAAGCCTTCCAACGTGCAGCAGACGCTAAGCAACGTTTAGGTTAATTGTTTATTCTATAGAAGAGTTCTTTCGAGAGCTCTTTTTCTGTTATAATGGAAGTATGGAATATACATTAGAAGAAAAAGAACGCTTCATGCGGGCTGCATTGGAGGAAGCAGAAAAATCACTTGCCAAGCATGAGATACCGATTGGATGCGTAATTGTCAAAGATGGTAATATTATTGGTAGAGGTCACAATGCGCGTGAGGAACTGAACCAGGCAATCATGCATGCGGAAATCATGGCCATCCAAGAAGCTAATCACTTTGAAGGGAACTGGCGTTTGCTAGATACAACCCTTTTTGTAACCATTGAACCCTGTGTTATGTGTAGCGGGGCCATCGGACTAGCCCGAATCCCACAAGTTATCTACGGAGCCCCAAATCAAAAATTTGGTGCAGCAGGTAGCCTATACAATGTATTGCGAGATACACGTCTCAATCATCGAGTTGAAGTCGAGTCGGGAATCTTGGAAGATGACTGCGCAAAAATCATGCAGGACTTCTTCAGACAACGGCGCGCCAAGCAGTCAGAGTTGAAAGAAAAAGCAAGCCAAGGAACAGATTTATAGCCCGGCAGACAGTTAGAATAAGGCAATAGATAATTTTTGGTAAATTCTCAAAGTAAGTTCTAGTTCTCTTTCTTTCAGAAGTTACTTTGAGAAAACTGCATAACATCAACA
>NZ_JBIMJM010000022.1:0-32373 GCF_043674115.1 Streptococcus sp. A34
TTGTTCCCCAGTTGGCGTTGACAAGATAGTTTCCAATTCAGGGAAAGTGACCTGTAAGACCTTGTGCAGACGATTTTTAGCTCGAACGATGTCCTCGGTCAGATTCTGATAGAAACGGCTGAGATCCCGCAAGTTTTGGTAGACTTCTTTTTGGACATACGTCGTTTTACGATTCAGTACAAACTGAGATTGAGCTAGTTTTTCGGCGTCAATTTGATCTGTTTTTCTCACACGCAAGCTATCCAGTTGCTTCTTGGCTTCTAAGGGATTGAGTCGTGTATAAGCGTAGCCATGTTCATCCAGAAAAGTTTGAAGACGACGAGAATAGACGCCTGTTGCTTCAAAGATGATTTCTGGCTTGTGGACGGTTTTCAAATCGCCAAGTAGCCGAGAAAAGCCAATGGCATCATTGGACATGGTATAGCCATGAACTTTCTCGCCGTTAACTAGAATGGCTACTTCTGAACTTACTTTACTCACGTCAATCCCAAATACTACTCGCATGATATTACCTCTTTGTCTTGAATGATTCCTTGTTTTAGTGATGTCATTTTCAATACTCGACGTCTGGCGTCCCACATACTTTGATAACATTCTTTCTAAAACAGGTGTCTTGCCAGTTTTTGTTGCGACGTCTAGCGTCAAAAAGCCCTACGACTTAACAAGACACCTCTACTTTATCATAAAGAAAAAGTAGTGAGTACTTTCTCCCGTCGGAGATTTCCTCACTACTAATCTTAGTATGTTTTTGTGTCTTCTTAGTTTTGAGAGTTTAAAAATTGTATCCTATTTACAAATATCAAACTAAAAACTTGTTGCAAAAATTATAATGAGGATATATACTTATATCAAGAGGTAGCGTTGCTTATGTTGGATGATAAAACTATGATTGTTTACTGATATTTTGTCATAGGTTCCTCCTTATTTTTCAGGGAATAGTTTCTTTGGAAAATGAAAAAAATTGAGAATAGGCAGGTGTTTCATTTGATTCATCTGCCTGTTTATATGTAAAAAAATAAAGCAGTAATTTCTGAAAATATTCCTATACAATTCCCAATCCCCCTTCCTTGTCACGATTCCTGTTTTATGATAGACTGACAGATGAAAGAGGTGCTATATGAAGAAAAAACTATCCCTAATCGGCTTACTGGTTATTATCGTTCTGACGGTGGTCTTGTCTTTGGCTAACCAACAGGTTGTCAAGGTCAATTATATCTTTGGTTATTTCCGTCTGCCCTTGATTTTGGTCATTCTCGGCTCTGTATTTCTTGGCTTGGTCATCCAATATTTGCTTGGAATGGCAAAAAATATGGGCTTGAAGAGCGAGATTAAGAGTCTGAAAAAGCAGGCGCGTGAGCAGGCTGAGTTGGAAGAAGCGAGACTGGCCCAGGCAGCCGACAAATCGCTAGAAGGTTAGGAATTCATTCTTGCAATTTGAACCATATCTTGCTATGATTAGCAGTATCGTTTTAGAAAGAGGATAACAGATGTTTAATAAAGAATTGGGCCTCATGCTCTATGTGGATGATGTGGCGGCAGAAAAAAGTTTTTGGTCAGCGGCAGGTTTTGTCATTGAAAATGAAGCGGAGATGATGGGCTTTGAGACCTTTGACATGAAGTCTCATGCGGATGCGACGACTACGATTACGGTTTATGCCAAGGAATTTATCGCTCAAGTATCGCCAGAGGTGTTGGACAATGTACCGAGCGTCTTGTTTGAAACATCCGATATTGCAGGCCTTCAGGAGTGCATCGCTGGTTTGACAGATACCTGCAGCCCAGTCAATGAACAGCCCTTCCCTAACTTTAACTTTGCCTGCCCAAGCGGGATCTATTTCGCAGTTAAGGGTGTATAATTTTAGAACCTGTACTCACAATTCGGCACCTGAGCTAAGGCAAGTTTCGTTCGTTTTTTCTCGAAATACAGTCAGTATTCCATCAAAAAACTTAAAGTGCCTTACTTGTGAATCTAGTTTCTAACAAATCAGTGGTCGTTGATCACTGATTTTCATTTCTTTTCATAAGATATTGAAATCGTTTTCGTTTTTTGCTATAATAGGAGTAGAAAATATCGAGGAGGAAGTTCCATGTCCGTTAAAGATTTTATGACCCGTAAGGTTGTTTACATTTCACCAGATACAACGATCGCCCATGCTGCAGACATCATGCGTGAGCAGGATTTGCACCGCTTGCCGGTCATTGAAAATGATAAATTGGTCGGTTTGGTGACAGAAGGTACCATAGCAGAAGCTAGTCCGTCAAAGGCGACCAGCCTGTCTATCTACGAGATGAACTACCTGCTCAACAAGACCAAGGTCAAGGATGTCATGATTAAGGACGTCATCACAATTTCAGGCTATGCCAGCTTGGAGGATGCAGTCTACCTCATGTATAAAAACAAGGTGGGCATCCTGCCGGTTGTGGACAATGGTCAGCTCTACGGTGTCATCACAGACCGCGATATCTTTGCTGCCTTCCTCCACGTTTCAGGCTATGGAGAAGAGGGCGTGCGGGCTCGTTTCCTAGTTGAAAATAAGGCTGGTGAGCTTGCGAAGATTATCAAGATTATTTCTGACAAGGGCTACAATATCATTAGCACCGTTCAATTACAGACTAAAAAAGGCAATGTGGTTATCGAGGTTCAAATCGAAGGCCGCATCGCTGTAGAGGAATTGGAGAACCTGTTTGCCACCTCTGGCATTTCCATTGACAGCATCCAAGCAACCCAGGCCAAGGCCTTCTAAAAAGTTGGGGAAACCCGGCTTTTTTCTTTGGTAAATTTTTCATAGATGAGGAGGAATATGATATAATATAATGGAAAAATGAGGAAAACGTATGGGTAAAAAACGCTATAAAAAAGATGATGGTTGGGGCTCTATCCTTGCCCTGTTCATTGTCTTGGGGATTTTGATAAATTTTTGGTATATTATTTTGCCTCTGGGACTGGTTTATCTCTATGTGAAGAATCGTCCTGCGGTTCATCGTATGCTTAACCGTTCATCTATCCAGCGCTTGGAAAATCTGGTATGGTCTATCAGTGCGGGATTTTCCAAGCACCAGCAGCTCTTGGCTGAAAATGGGGAGGACAAGGCGGTTCTGCAATTGCGGGGACGCTTGCTGGCAGAACTCTTTGAGCTGGACCAAGTCTATCAAAAGGTTGGTAAGTACCTAGATGCCTATAAGAGTAAGGAAGTTGTGGACACCCTCCAGCTCAAGTATCAGCTCAAACTTCCTGAAAAGTCAGCGGAGCCTGTCAAGGAGGCAGAGCCTTTCGTTCAAGCCAAGCAGGAGCTGACGGAGCAGGAGTGGATTGCGGACCTGACGCCGGAAATTCTTGAGACCTACTGCAATATCCAACGGGATCATCTAGTTATTTTAGAGAAATTAGAGGCGACAACGGATAAGAAGGAAGAGCTGACGGCCATTCATGAGGCCAATATGCAGCGTTTCCAGGATATTTTGCAGGGGTATATGAAAATCAAGCAGTCTCCCAAGGATTATTTCAATGCGGAAGAACGTTTGGCCCAGGCAAAATCTGCCATGGAGACCTTTGATAGTGACTTGGATAATACCATTCGCCAGTTTAACGAAGCCGATATGCAGGATTTTGAAGTCAGCCTGCGTATGATGAAACGTGACAAGAAAGTAGAGGAATAAGATGTCAGGATTTAATTTTGATATAGATGCCATTGCCAGCAACGGCTTGAACCAGAAGGACAAGACAACGGAAATCATCCAGGCTACGCCCATTGGTGACAGTCAGAAAGTATCCTTCCTTGCCCAATTGACACCTGAACAGCAGGCCGGGATTCAGGCCAAGGCACCGCAGTTGGTGGATAATTTTGTATCTAACCAGAACGCCCTCCTGGACTTTGGCAAGGAGGCGGTTGAGGAGGTCAATGCAACGGTCAACCACATCTTGAGTGAGCAGAAGAAGATTGAAATTCCGCAGGTGGATGAGCTTTTGGCCAATACCAACCGTGAACTTAACGGCTTTGTGGCCAAGTATAAGGACATTTCAAGCACTGCTGAATTGGAGAAGAAGCCTGGTTTCTTCCAGCGTCTTTTCAAGCAGACCAAGAACGACTTGCAGGAATTTTACTTCGATTCCCAGACCATCGAAAAGAAAATGGACACTATGGCAGCCAGCGTGGTCAAGCAGGAAGAAGTTCTCTCGCGCAATATCGTTTCTGCCGAGCTCTTGATTGAAAACAATACCAAGTCTATCGAGAATCTGGTCGGTGTCATTGCCTTTATCGAGGCGACAGGTCAAGAGGCCGCTCAGCGAGCAAGAGCAGAGCAGGAAAGACTGGCTAGCCTGGTTCCGACCACTGTTGACTATCAGGTAGCCTCTGAAAAGCTGGCGCGGATCACAGAAGTGGCCAATATTTTGGAGCAGCAGCATTCTGAATATCTGAGCCGTCTCTATGTGGCCTGGACAACGACACCGCAGATGCGGAATCTGGTCAAGGTATCGTCCGATATGAAACAGCGTTTAGGCATGCTCCGTCGCAATACCATTCCGACCATGAAGTTATCCATCGCCCAGTTAGGTATTTTGCAACAGTCCATAAAGTCCAGCCAGACGGCTGATGCCATCGTCAATGCCAATAATGCTGCTCTTCAGATGCTGGCAGAAACGTCTAAGGAAGCCATTCCGATGATGGAACGCACAGCTCAAAATCCGACCCTAGCTGTTCAGTCGGTGACAAAATTGGCTGAAAGTCTAGTAGCCCAGAACAACGGCATCATCGCCGCTATTGATGAAGGGCGTCGGAAACGCCGTGAGTTGGAGGCGGCTATTATCCACTCAGCTGAGACCATCAACGATTCCGTCAAACTGCGTGACCAGAAGATTATTGCAGCCCTCCTTGATGAAGGCAAGCGGGCTCAATCTCAAGCAGAGCAACCAGTATCAGAATAACTTAAAACCTGCAGGTCAGCTGACTTGCAGGTTTTAAGATGTTTATCACTCATAAAAATCCACTGAGTAGTCTAGTAAGTTATCTCCGTCATAGCGGAAACAGGCGGAGAAGAAGGGCTTGTTTTCTAAGAGCCATTCTTGGAAATGCCGATCGCCTTCCCAGGTGGGCTTGGATAGGACCTGGTCATAGGGTACCCACTCCAAATCTCCTTCGTTACAGTCGATTAGGTTGCCTTCAAACTCGGTAATCTTGAAGACATAGGTGTACCAATCCATATTGGGGGTGAAGTCAGGGAAGGTAATAATGCCTTTCAGAGCCAACTTGGTGGCCGTAAGGCCTGTCTCTTCCAAGACTTCACGGGTTGCGCAGGCCTGAGGGGTCTCACCGGCTTCTAATTTTCCGCCGACGCCAATCCACTTGCCGCGATGCACATCATTTTCTTTCTTGTTGCGGTGAAGTAATAAAAATTCCTTGCCATTGTCAATATAGCAAATCGTCGCTAACTGGACGGGTTTCTTGGTCATGTGGCGCTCTCCTTACAATTCTTTGTTTTATTATATCACAAAGGGGAGTAAGACTTTTCCTAGGAGCCTTTTTAGGGTATAATAAGAACATTAAACAAGGGGATGTATTATGTCAAAGCAAGAGAAAATTGAACAAACCATTTACCAATTGTTGGAATTATTGGGCGAGGACCCTAACCGTGAGGGACTACTGGATACGCCTAAGCGTGTGGCCAAGATGTACCAGGAGATGTTTTCTGGTCTCAATGAAGCCCCTAAGGATCAGTTTACGGCGGTCTTTTCGGAGGGGCATGAGGAAGTGGTCTTGGTCAAGGATATTCCCTTTCACTCCATGTGTGAGCATCATTTGGTGCCTTTTTATGGGGTGGCACATGTGGCCTATCTACCTAGCAAGGGTCGTGTGACAGGCCTCAGCAAATTGGCGCGTGCGGTGGAAGTGGCTAGTCGCCGTCCACAATTGCAGGAGCGCTTGACTCACCAGGTAGCCCATGCCCTTCAGGACGCCTTGGAGCCAGAAGGCGTCTACGTTATGGTGGAGGCGGAACACATGTGTATGGGTATGCGTGGTGTTCGCAAGCCAGGCAGCAAGACAGTGACCACAGTTGCTCTTGGAAAATACAAGGAAGATGCTGTTTTGCGTCGCGAATTGCTGTCCATGATTCACAAATAGGAGGTGCTATGTCGATTGACAACTTACACCAGCAAGTGTCCATCATGGGCATTCTCAATGTCACGCCGGATTCTTTTTCTGACGGTGGAAAATTTAATGAAGTAGAGGCTGCCCTAGCGCAGGCTGAAGAGCTTTTGGCAGCAGGTGCCCAGGTCATCGATGTCGGTGGCGAGTCTACCCGACCGGGGGCGGAATTTGTTTCCCAAGAGGAGGAAATCGCCCGTGTGGTACCGATTATTCGTGCTATAAAGGAGCGTTTTGACTGCCTGGTTTCTATCGACACCTATAAGACTGGGACAGCCCGTGCGGCTCTGGAGGCTGGTGCAGACATTCTCAATGATGTCTGGGCAGGTCACTATGACGGAGAAATGCTGGCCCTGGCAGCGGAGTATCAGGTACCCATTATCCTCATGCACAATCAAACAGAGGAAGTCTACGAGGATATTGTGCAAGAAGTGCGAGATTTTCTAGCGGAGCGGGCTCAGGCAGCCCTAGCAGCTGGTATTTCGGCTGACAAGATTTGGCTGGATCCTGGGTTTGGATTTGCCAAAAATGCCCAGCACAATCTGGATCTTCTCCAAGGCTTGGAGCAGATTACTGGGCTTGGTTATCCAGTTCTTTTTGGGATTTCCCGTAAGCGGGTGGTTGACCATCTTTTGGGTGGCAATACCTTGGCAGCTGACCGGGATCAGGCAACGGCAGCCCTGTCTGCTTGGGCTATTTCCAAGGGCTGTAAAATGGTCCGAGTCCACAATGTCCAAGCCAATCGAGATCTGGTTACTGTCTGGGACCAATTAGTGAATGGGAGCAAGAATGGATAAGATTTCACTCAAACAATGCAAATTTTATGGCTACCACGGCGCCTTCAAGGAAGAGCAGACCCTGGGGCAAATTTTTACGGTGGACTGCGATTTGTTTCTGGATTTAACCGCTGCCTCTTTGTCGGACAATTTGGAAGATACAGTTCATTATGGCCTTGTTTTCGAGGCTATGAAAAAAGTGGTCGAAGGCAAACCCTATATTCTGATTGAAAAAGTGGCAGGGCTGATTTGTCAGGAGATTTTTGACCAATTTCCCAAAGTAGAGAAGATCAGGCTGGCCATCCACAAGGAAAATCCGCCTATCGCTGGCCACTATGATTCAGTTGGTATTGAGTTGGAGCGTGAACGCCCATGAAATACACAGCTTATCTGAGCATTGGTGGCAATATGGGGGACCGTGAGGCCTATTTGCAGGCTGCCTTGGAGAGTTTGGATAATCATCCTGCCTGTCAGCTGGGAGCCATATCGGCTCTTTATGAGACACCAGCTTGGGGCAAGACGGACCAGGCTGACTTTCTCAATCTAGCCTGTCGGGTCTTTACGGATTTGGAGCCTCTGGCATTTTTGGAAATCTGTCAAAAAATCGAACTGGACTTGGACCGTGTTCGTATTGAAAAATGGGGACAGAGGACCATTGACCTGGATATTATTTTCTGGGAGCAGGAAATCATCCAGTCCGAACGGCTGACGGTGCCCCATCCCTATGCCCATGAGCGGGCCTTTGTCCTACAGCCTCTGGCTGATATTGCGGCTGATTATGTCCATCCAATTCTAGGGCAGACAGTGGTCCAGTTGCTGGCAAAGGTTCAAGGGAAAGAGGACATTCGGCAGTATAGGTAAAAATCAGAGGGAGCAATCCCTCTTTTCATTAAAGGAGAACTATGATAATTTTAGGAGTAGTAGGGGTATTTTTGGCGATTGTGGCCATTATTTATTGGACCACAAAGAATCTAAACGTGATGGTTGCGGCCCCCTTGGCGAGCTTGATCGTGGCTTTGACCAATCAAATGCCTATTTTAGAGACCATGTTGGGCAAGGAGCAGTCATATATGACTGGCCTGGCTGGTTTTTTAATCAATAACTTTGCGATTTTTATGCTTGGCTCCATACTGGCCAAGTATATGGAAGCAAGTGGTGCTACCCAGACCATTGCCAATAGTATTTTGCGAGTGGTTGGTAAGGAAAGTCCTTATAAGGTATTGCTAGCTATTGTCCTGATTGCCTCCTTGTTGACCTATGGGGGTGTCAGCCTTTTTGTGGTTATTTTCACCCTCTTACCCTTGTCGAGACCGCTCTTTAAGGAGCTGAATATCAATTGGGAACTATTTCCAATTCCAGTTTTTTTAGGTGTCAGCACCCTGACCATGTCCAGTTTGCCAGGGACGCCGTCCATTCATAATGCGGTTCCAACCAAGGTTTTGGGGACGACTTTGACCGCCGCACCGCTCTTGAGCCTGGTTTCAAGCTTAATTTTAGTCGTTTTTGGTTTGACCTATATGCGGTTTGCCTTGAAGAAAAGTATGGCGAGAAATGAGGGGTATACTGAGCGTGATGAGGAAATTGTGACTACAGATAACGCAAATCTTCCTAATATAGTTTTGGCAAGCCTGCCCATGTTGAGCTTGGTTGCAACTATTTACATCTTTCAGAAAACGCCTTATATCTTGGTTGTGGGGCTAACGGTGGCCATACTGGCGTCAGGTCTTCTCTTCCGTAAGAATCTGGTCAATCAGCAAACTCTCTTAAATGAAGGGACAACGGCATCTGTTCTACCTGCATTTGTGACTTCTAGCACAGTGGCTTTCGGAACGGTCTTGGCCATGTCCTCAGGCTTCTTGCTTATCCAAGACTGGATTGGACAGATTTCTGGTTCGCCCCTGATTAGTCTTTCGGTGTCGACTGCCCTAATCGGTGGTATCATTGGCTCTTCGTCTGGTGCGGTAGGGATTGCTGCCAGCAATTTCTTGCCTGCCTACCTTGATTCGGGTATCGATCCCCAGGTCTTGCACAGGGTGACGGTTATTGCCTCGGCGGTGCTGACAGTTGTTCCCCAATCGGGAGTTATGATTACCTTCCATAATCTGGCCAAATTGAGCATGAAGCGGGGCTTGAAGCATTCCTTTATCGTTGTCAATATCGGTCATCTGCTGGCCCTGATTGCGGTTTTGATTTTGGCACAATTACTTTATTAGATAGACAAACAACCCTGTAGCTTGAGTTTCAGGGTCGTTTTGTGAGTCAGGCGATTTTGAACATGAGAAAACCACCAGCAATGCTGATGGCTCCTTGATTTACTTCTTTATTCAGCCCAGAATTTGGCTGCAATGTCTTGACCTTGTTTGATTTTCGCCCATTGTTGTGGGATAGCAAGCTCATTGCCAGAGTCACATGATGCAAAACCGCACTGATGTGACAGGTAGAGGCGTTCTTTTGGAATGATTTTGCTGGCCTCTTCGAGGAGTTTGTAAACACGCTCTTCGTCGTCGAGTTCAGAAGTCTTACTTGAAAGCAGACCCAGAACAATTTCGACATCCGAATCTTTCAAGCTTTCCAAAGCTTTCAAATCGCCGGCACGCTCATCATCCCATTCCAGGAAGAAACGGCTGTAACGCTGGTTTTTCAAGAATTTCTCAGCGATAGCCTCGTAAGTGCCACCAGCTGCAGAGCGGCTTTCATAGTTACCACGGCAGTTGTGGGTCCAGACTGTCAAGCCAATTTCATGACCGTAGTCAGCAACGGCATTATTGATAGCGATAAATTCATCTGCAAGAGCAGCCAATGCTTCTGGGTCATCCTGCGGCAAGAATGGCACAGGATTTGATGGGTCGAAGAGTTCCCAGAGACAGTCGTCAAATTGAACAATCTGACCACCAGCAGCCTTATACTGGTCCAAGAATTCCTTGTAGGCAGCAATGAGGCCTTCTTTCAAGTCTTCACGGGTCTTGTAGACTTGATCTGGTCCAACCTGACCGTTGAAAATAATCAATTCATTGAAGGCATGAGCTGGTCCGTAGATAGTCTGCTTGGTTGTCGTGTCCCCAGCCAATTCTTGTACTTGCTTGTAAATATCGATGAAGTGGTGATTTTTAGAAGAAAGTGGAGCAGTAATGCGAAGACCGATGTCCTTACGAGTTTCATAAGGCTGGCCATCGTGGTCTTTAAATGGATAGCCGTGATCAGCAATGTAACGCTCGATACCCTCAAAGCCCCAGAGGAAGTCCAGGTGCCACATAGAGCGACCAAATTCGCCATCAGTCACGATGTCGAGACCATTTTCTTTTTGTTCCGCAACGATTTTCTCGATGAGCTCAGTTTCAGTCTCCTTGTAGCCGTCGAAGGCATCGTAAAATGGGTACTTGATGTCATCACGCGCTTCGATTTGGCGCTTGTATTCCCCAAGGGCTGAAGGGCGGAGGAGGGAGCCAACTAGTAGGAATCTTGATTGTGTCATGTTATATTTTCTCGCTTTCGTTTGGTATGTTTGTATTCTAACGCAAATTTTCCCATTTGAAAAATAGTTATTTAATGTGAAATGATATAGCTTGAAACTATAACCAGAAATAAAACAGAATAACTTTCTATCATTTGTCAAGTATGGTATAATCATAAATGCTGAAATCCGAACGTTAGAGAAAGGACAACTATCACGATATGAAAAAACAATCGCTATTTATGGTAGCTGGCATTATTATGCTGGGTGTGGTTATGCGGGCTCCCTTTACAGCCCTGCCTGCCATTTTGACGGACATCGCGGCTGGCTTGGGGGTACAAGTCAGCTCGCTGGGGGTTCTGACCTCTATTCCGCTGATTATGTTTGCCCTCTGCTCATCCTTGGCACCGCGCTTGGCTGGCAAGCTAGGCTTGGAAAAGTTGATGGCGCTGGTGCTCTTCATCATGACTATTGGCTCAGGAATGCGGGCCAGCGGTCTAGTGGGCTTGTTTGCAGGAACCGTTTTGCTGGGCGGGACCATTGCCTTTATCAATGTCCTGCTGCCAAGTATTGTGACAGCCAATTTTCCTAAGAAAATCGGGCTTTATACCACTATTTATGTGACCCTGATGGGGGTGGCTGGAACTACGGCTTCTATGGCGGCAGTACCTGTGGTTACGGCGACTTCATGGCAGACCTTTATCTATCTGGTCACGGCCGTAATCTTTTTGGCTCTTTTGATTTGGCTGCCAAATGTCCGCCACAATCATCGTTTTGAAAGTAATCAGGAAAAGTCATCTGGTCAATCCCTTTGGAAAAATAAGGCTGCACTTGCCTTTCTGATTTTCGGTGGTCTCCAGTCGGTGCTCTTCTATACAGAGATTACCTGGCTCCCAACCATTGCTCAGTCCATTGGTTTTAGCAAGGTTGAGGCTGGTTTCATGTCCGGCATGTACAATCTCATGGCCATTCCCATGTCTATGGTGACACCGGCTATTCTTTCTCGTCAGACCAAGGATGGGCGTAGGTGGATAATGTTAATCATCTCCGCTGTTTCTCTAGTAGGTCTCGCTCTCATGGCCTTAGCGCCTGTAAATATTGCCATTTGGACCGCCATTCATTTGATTTTGAGCTTTACCAATGGTGCATTGTTCCCTTATATGATGCTGGGCTTTACCTTGAAAACCAGCAACCCACAGGCGACTGCCCAATTATCCGGTATGGTGCAGACGGGCGGCTATCTGATTGCTGCCTTTGGTCCAGGTCTCCTGGGCTATAGTTTTCCAGTATTTGGGTCATGGCTACCGCTGATTTTGGCACTAGCAGTGGTGACCCTGGTCATGATGTGGACCATTGTCTTGATTGAGAAGAAAGAGATTATTTTGTAGGAAAATGCTGAAGTCAACAGTCCGTTTTGGGCTGTTTTTATGTTGCTGCCAAAAGAAAAAAGCTGGACGTTTCATCCAACTTTTCCTTAACGTGACACGCGACGGCGTGCTGCTTTTTTACGATTTTCTTCAATGAAGGCTTCTTTCTTTTCTTCTGGTTCGATAATTGTTTTATGAACGGTGAAGATAGCACCTGCTGCCACAGCAACGGTAGAAAGAACGCCTGTCAAGAAACCTTTGCCAAAACCTTTAGCCATAGTGAATTCTCCTTTACTTGTGTTATAATAGATTTTAGCGAAAAAACAAAAAATTTTCAAGGAAAAAGATGAAAACTAAGGTAATTGTGGTCTTGGGACCGACAGCGGTGGGAAAAACAGCGCTGGGAATTGAACTGGCCAAGCGATATAAGGGCGAAATTATCAGCGGAGACAGCCAACAGGTCTACCGCAAGCTGGATATTGGGACAGCCAAGGCCAGTCCAGAGGAGCAGGCGGCAGCAGTTCATCATTTGATTGATGTCCGGGATGTGACCGATGGTTATTCGGCTTATGAATTTGTAGCAGAAGCCAAGGCCCTGATTGCTGACATTAAAAGTCGTGGCAAGTTGCCTGTTATCGTTGGTGGTACGGGACTTTACATCCAAAGTCTGTTAGAAGGCTACCATCTGGGCGGGCAGGTTGACCAGGAGCAAGTTCTTACTTATCGGGCGGAACTCGACTGCTTGTCTGACGAGGATTTGGAAACAATGGCAGAGCAGGCAGGTTTGACGGTCGAGGGAAACAGCCGACGGAGAATGATTCGTGGGTTAGAGTTGAAAAAATTTGGCAAAAACTTAGAAAATACAGAGTCAGAATATGAGCCTCTTTACATCTGCCTGACGGATGACAGACAGGTTCTATACGACCGCATCAATCAGCGCGTGGATAAGATGATGGCGGCGGGCTTGTTGGATGAAGTCAGCTGGCTCTTCAAAGAGCATCCCCAAGCCCAAGCTGCTATGGGAATTGGCTACAAGGAGTTTTTCCCATACTTAGCAGGTCAAATCAGCCTAGAAGAAGCTGTTGATAAGGTCAAGCAAAATAGCCGCCGCTTTGCCAAACGCCAATTGACTTGGTTCAGAAATCGGATGCAGGTCCCCTTTTATTCAGTAGGCGAGCCAGATTACAAGTCGCAGATTTTCAGCACCGTGGAGGAATTTTTAGATGATTGAAACCCAGAAAGAACAAGAACGCGCCCTCCTGGTCGGAGTGGAATTGCAGCAGACAGATAATTTTGACATGTCCATGGAAGAGTTGGCTAGCCTGGCTAAAACAGCTGGCGCTCTGGTCAAGGGTGTTTATACCCAGAAACGGGAAAAATACGACAGCAAGACTTTTGTCGGCTCAGGGAAACTAGAAGAAATTGCTCAGATGGTCGAAGCTGATGAGATTGATACCGTCATCGTTAACAATCGATTAACTCCTCGTCAGAATGTCAATCTGGAAGAGATTTTAGGTGTCAAAGTCATTGACCGTATGCAGCTGATCTTGGATATTTTTGCCATGCGGGCGCGGAGCCACGAAGGAAAACTGCAGGTCCACCTGGCCCAGCTCAAGTATATGTTGCCTCGTTTGGTGGGTCAGGGGATTATGCTCAGCCGTCAGGCAGGGGGAATCGGCTCTCGTGGACCAGGTGAAAGCCAGTTGGAGCTTAACCGTCGAAGCATTCGCAACCAGATTCACGACATCGAACGCCAACTCAAAACGGTGGAGAAAAACCGAGCGACTGTCCGTGAACGTCGTCTGCAATCAGGTGTCTTTAAGATTGGTTTGATTGGCTATACTAATGCTGGCAAGTCTACTATCATGAATGCCATGACGGATAAGCGACAGTATGAGGCAGATGAACTTTTTGCCACACTTGATGCCACGACCAAGCAGATTAACTTGGCGGACAAATTTAATGTGACCTTGACCGACACGGTTGGTTTCATTCAGGACCTGCCGACTGAGTTGATTTCTGCCTTCAAATCCACCTTGGAAGAGTCCATGAATGTGGACCTCTTGCTCCATGTCATCGACGCCTCTGACCCTAATCATGCCGAGCAGGAGCAGGTGGTCTTGGACCTTCTCAAGGACTTGGACATGTTGGACATTCCCCGTCTAGCTCTCTATAACAAGCTGGACAAGACCGATGACAGCTTTACCCCTAGTCAGTTTCCGCATGTCATGCTGTCCGCTAAGGATGAAAATGCCAAAGGTCATATCCAGATGATGGTCTTGGCTAAGATTAAGACCATGTTTGAACGGTTTGAGGTCAGGGTGCCACTTGCTGAATCTTATAAATTGCATGATTTAGCAACTCTGGCTCTGATAGAAAATCGGACCTACGAAGAGGATGTGGAAGTGGTATCAGGCTATATCGCTTCCAGCAATAAATGGAAGTTGGAAGAATTTTATGATTGATTATCTTGATTTGGCCTTACAATACGGTGGCTTCACCAGTCTGGACAAGGTCTATCTGGCTCGAAAATTGGCAGGATTGACCGACCAGCAGAAATTGGATTTTATCACGCCACCGCCGTCGGTCATCAATGCCTATTTTGCAGAAATCTACCAGAAACAAGGAGCAGAAGAGGCGACGGACTACTATCTGACTTTATCTCAGCAGCTGAGCCTTTTTCCAAAAGAACCTAGCTTTGCGGAAGAAAAGCCCTTTGTCCGCTTGAATTTATCAGGCAAGGCTTTCGGTTTTGCCTATGTGGATGGGACTGGACTGGCGCAGGTCTTTGCCGAGCAGGACGTTGAGGTTGCAGAGAATTTGCTGTTTGAGATTGCGCAAATTTTCCCTCACTATGTAGTCTTTGAGCAAGCAGGCAAGGTGTGGATGAAAGGCAATGATTTTGATGAGACTATCTTGATGGCAGAAGAGACAGAATTTCTTCTGACGGATGTGTCTGTTAGCGACCAATTTGTCAAAATAAGTGGTCTCAATCAAGAAGAAGTCCTGCAAGCGGCAGAAAAGTATGACGGTCAACGGTATGTTGCTTGGTCGGGTCGCTCTGCAATTTTATATATAAAACATTAGAAAGTAAACAATGCAAATTCAATTTTTAGGTACGGGGGCGGGTCAGCCCTCCAAGGCAAGAAACGTGTCCAGCTTGGCCTTGAAACTCTTGGACGAAATCAATGAGGTCTGGCTCTTTGATTGTGGCGAAGGAACGCAAAATCAAATCCTTGAAACAACCATTCGTCCGCGCAAGGTGGCTAAGATTTTCATTACTCACCTGCATGGCGATCATATTTTTGGTTTGCCCGGGTTCTTGTCCAGCCGTTCTTTCCAGTCTAGTGAGGAGCAGACGGATATTGAAATTTATGGTCCGACGGGCATTCGTTCCTTTGTCTTGGCCAGTCTGAAAGTGTCAGGTTCCCGCTTGCCTTACCGCATTCATTTTCATGAGTTTGACGTAGAGACAGTTGGCAAGGTTCTTGAGACGGACAAATTTACGGTATTCGCAGACAAGCTGGATCACACGGTGCCATGTGTCGGCTACCGCGTCATGCAAAAAGATTTGGAGGGAACGCTGGATGCGGATGCTCTCCGTGCGGCCGGTGTACCCTTTGGTCCCCTCTTTGGAAAAATCAAAAATGGCGAGAATATTACCCTAGAGGACGGTCGTGAAATCATTGCCAGTGATTATCTATCGCCACCACGTCCGGGTAAGGTTGTGACAATCTTGGGAGACACACGCAAATGCCATACCAGTGTGCGACTTGCGGTCAATGCGGATGTCTTGGTCCATGAGGCGACCTATGGTAAGGGCGATGAAAAGATGGCGCGTCGGCATGGACATTCAACCAATATGGAGGCGGCAGAAGTGGCGCGTGAGGCGGGAGCCAAGCGACTTTTGCTCAATCATATCAGTCCGCGTTTCTTGGCCAAGGATGTTAGTCAGCTACGACGCGATGCTAAGACCATTTTTGAAGAAGTTCATGTGGTCAAGGACTTGGAGGAAATTGAACTATGAGAACCATTTTGATAACAGGCGCATCAGGTGGTTTGGTGCAGGAAATGGTTCCCCTCTTGGCAGATGATTTTCTGATTCTGCTGGGTCGCGACGTGGACAAAATCGAACAACTCTACGCCTATCATGAGAAAAAGGCTGTGTTTGATGTGGATATTCGTGACGAGGCGATTCTGACAGCTTTCTTTGAGGAGCTAGATAGCCAGTATGGGCAGATTGATATTCTGGTTAATAATGCTGGCTATGCGATTTACGATGATTTTGAGAATTTCTCTAGCCAGCAGGTCCAAGCTATGTTTGACATCAATACCTTTGCCCTCATGACTCTATGTCGGCTGGTTGGCAAGCGGATGAAGGCTAGAAAGTCTGGTCAGATCATCAATATTGTCTCCATGTCTGGTCTAGTAGCAACGGCCAAATCATCCGTTTATTCAGCAACCAAGTTTGCTGCTATTGGTTTTTCAAATACGATACGGCTAGAGTTAGCTAAGTATGGCGTTGCGGTGACGACAGTCAATCCAGGTCCTATTGCGACAGGCTTTTTTGACCAAGCGGATCCAGATGGATCCTATCAAGAGAGTGTCAAGGCCTTTCTCCTACAACCCGATTACGTTGCCAAGAAAATTGTCGCGGCTATGGGAACCAAGAAACGTGAGGTCAACCTGCCTTGGTCACTAGCTCTCGCTCATAAACTTTATACCCTTTTTCCATGCCTGTCGGATTACTTAGCTAGTACTGTTTTTAATTTGAAATGAGCAGATTTTGATAAACTGTATAACCTAGTTGGGTTCACTCCCATTCTAGGTTTTTTTGATCTAATCGGTTGACATTTTTTGACTACAAGTGTAAACTACATTTGTAAATCGATTACAAATGTAGACAGAAATAGGAGTTATCTTATGAACCATTCAAAAGAAAATAAGCAGGAACACCAACATATGATGCATTCTGAGGAAGTTGGTCAGACCAGCCATCATTCTCATCAGCAGGAGCATCCTCATGAAGAGGGGGTTCACGCCAATCATCATTCTGACCATCACGCCCATCACGACCATCATCATGTAGGGGGCTCTGACGTCAGTCATCATTCTCATCATTCTCATCATACTCATGATGCTCATCAGCATCACCAAGGGCATGACCATGACATGATGGAGCATGGTGGGCACATGATGCACATGGGGGATATGAATACAAAACTCAAAGTCGCAGTGGCAGTCATGATTCCCCTACTTGCCATTTCCCCAATTGCAGGTTTCACTCTTTTACGTTTTCCGGGTGTTGAACTTGTCCAGCTGATATTAGGTTCTTTTATCTTCTTCTACTCAGGAACACCTTTCTTTAACGGAGCTAGAGGGGAGTTGCAAGCTAAAAAACCTGCAATGATGACCCTGATTTCCATGGGGATTATTGTTTCCTATCTTTACTCCGTTTATGCAACAATTTTAGCGCTATTGGGACAAGAAAGCATGAACTTTTGGTTTGAGTTGTCTACGCTGATTGTCATTATGCTGATTGGGCATATCATTGAGATGAAGGCAGTTATGGGAGCAGGCGATGCCCTGAAAGACTTGGCCACTCTCATTCCGAAAAAAGCCCATCTCAAGGATGGGACAGATGTTGCGGTAGAGGACTTGCAGATTGGGGATTTCCTCTTAGTCAAGGAAAATGAAAAAATTCCGGCCGATGGTAAGATTTTGAGTGTTGCTCATATTGATGAATCCATGATTACTGGGGAATCTCGAGCTGTCAAAAAAGAGGCGGGGGATAGGGTATTCGGTGGTTCGCTCAATCAAAACATGCCCTTTGAAATGGTAGTGACCACTCTTGGTAAGGACAGCTTTTTGGCGGAGGTGACCGAAATGGTCCGTCAAGCGCAAAACCAGAAATCCAAGCTTGAAAATATGGCTGACCGCGTAGCCTCTTGGCTCTTCTATGCAGCTTTAATTGTGGGGATTTTGGCCTTTATTTATTGGACCATGACGGCTAATCTTGCCTTTGCCTTGATGATGGCAGTTTCTGTTTTTGTCATTGCCTGTCCGCATGCCCTTGGTTTAGCCATCCCTCTTGTTGTGGCGCGATTGACCACGATTTCTTCAAAAAATGGTCTTTTGGTTCAGAACCGAACAGCTCTTGAACAGGTTAACCAGATTCGGTTTGCCTTGATGGATAAGACCGGAACCTTGACCGACGGAAAATTTCAAGTTCGCCACAGTCAAGATTTGGTTCAGGGAGCAGATACGCTGGCCAAAATGGCAGCGTTAGAAGTTCTTTCAACCCACCCAATTGCCCTTTCGATTGTGGAGGCGGCAGGTCCACTTTTCTATCAAGCAGAACGAGTTGAGAATATCCCTGGTAGTGGGATTCGAGGCGTCTTGGATGGAAGGATTTATGAAATTATGTCCTACAAAGGTCTGCAGGAAATAGGTTTGTCAGTGGATCAGGACGTGATTGCACCTTATCTTGATTTGGGCCTTACTTTGAGTTTTTTGGTGGCTGATCGTGTAGTCTTGGGATTTGTAGCCTTGGGAGACCAGATAAAAGAAGATGCTAAAGATTTTGTAGAAGGCTTGAAAGCGCAGGGCATTAGTCCTGTGATGTTGACGGGAGATAACCCAGCTACTGCGCAAAAAGTGGCCAGTCAGTTGGGCATAGAAGATTACCGAGCTGAACTTAAACCAGAGGATAAGGCGAAGCTGGTCAAGGACTATCAGGCGCGTGGGGCAGTTCTTTTCATCGGCGATGGGGTCAATGATTCGCCTGCTCTAGCGACGGCAGATTTAGGCTTTGCCATTGGCGCAGGGACCTCTGTTGCCATCCACTCTGCAGATGTAGTCTTGGTTCAATCCAATCCATCAGCGGTCTTGGATATGTTGAGCATTGCCAAGACAACCATCAGCAAAATGAGGCAAAATCTCTGGTTTGGGGCAGGTTACAACATCATCGCCATTCCTTTAGCTGCTGGAATCCTTTATCCAAGCATGGGTATTATGGTGGATCCTTTATTGGCGGCCGTGCTCATGAGTCTATCAACGGTTATTGTCGCTATCAATGCTATGGGTTTACGTTACAAAGGTGACAGAGAGTAGCTTGATACAGCCTGTTCTTGGTATACATTACATGAAGTCAATTTTCTTGACAGGCTTTGTGTAAGGATTTATAATTTAAAGTATATAAGCTTCAGGAGGAAAAGTCATGCGAAAATATTTATTTCTTGTTTCCTGTTTGTTCCTCGTCTTTTTAGCAGCCTGTCAGGCAGAAAAAAGCCAAGAGGTGAATCTGGAACAGCACAAAACAGACTATGTTGGTGACAATAGCAAGGTCATTCAGTTAGCTGCTTTACAGGATTATCCTGAAGGTTATACTTATGACCATATCGAAATCCAATCAGACAAGGAACCCTATCAATTGACAGTATTTTTGAAGGTAGATAAAGCCTCTGACAAAGTGGCAGAGGAGCTCCAGTCAAACAGTCAGTCCCTATTTGACCTGATTGGCAATCTAGAGCAGGTGGCTTTTGTAGATGCGACCAGCCAAGAAGAAATTGCTCATTTTACTAGGAAAGATTGATCAGTTAAGCTGGTCAATTTTTTTATGAATTTTTTTCAATTTCTTTCTTGACAAGTTGCAGATGAAGTTCTATAATTATAACAATTCTAAATACACTTTAGAATGATTACAATTTGAGAGGTATATAAGATGACAACGAAAGATTTTGGTAAAGCACCATTTGTAACAAATATTGAAGACGCAACCTTGGAGAATACAAACTACCGGACAGCCCTTTGGACTGGGGAACTCTTGCAGGTGACCCTCATGTCGATTCCAGTTGGTGGGGATATTGGCGCGGAAGTGCATGCTGAAAATGATCAATTCTTGCGCGTGGAGCAAGGGAAGGGACGGGTTATCATGGGAACAGATGCGGACAATATTACCCTTGATACAGAAGTAGTTCCAGAATTTGCCATTTTAATTCCAAAAGATACCTACCACAATGTTATCAACATTGGCGATGAGGACTTGAAACTCTATTCTATCTATGGTCCTGCTCACCATGCGCATGGCACTATTCACGAGACTCAGGCTATTGCAATGGCTGCGGAAGAGGCAGAGGAGGCAGGTCACTAATGCCGATTTTTCAGCTAAATCACGTCGGCTTAGTTCATGCGGACATGACCATTTTGGAGGATGTGACGCTCAGTATAGATGCTGGTCAGCGCCTGACCTTGGTTGGTCCGTCCGGGTCTGGTAAGAGTTCTATTTTAAAACTGCTGGCAGGGTTGACTTCTCCTAGTCAAGGACAAGTCCTCTACCAGTCTCAGGATCTGGCACAAATGGATATGCCTATCTACCGCAGAGAGGTTTCCTATTGTTTCCAGCAGCCGGTTCTCTTTGGGCAAACGGTGCGGGATAACCTTGCCTTTCCTTTTGAGATTCGTCAGCTGGATGTTGATGAAGAAAGCACGGTTCAAGCTCTTGCCAAGGTAGATTTGCCAGCGACATTTTTAGACAAGAAAATCTCCGAATTGTCGGGCGGTGAAAAACAGCGCGTGGCCTTGGTCCGCAATCTTCTCTTTGAGCCCCAGGTGCTCTTACTGGACGAAGTGACGGCTGGATTAGACGCGACAAGCAAAGCCTTGGTGCATGACTTGATTGCCGATTACCACAAGGCAGGACACACCATTGTCGAAGTCACGCATGATGCGGAGGAAATAGCAGCAGCCAGCACCATTATCCAGGTAGAGAAGGGGAGGATTGTCCAATGAACCAAGTAAATGTAAGCAATCTTTCTCTGGCCTTGGTCTTTGGTCTGGTCTTGATTGCGCTTAGCATCAGCCAAAAGGAAAAGCTGGGAATTACCAAAGACATTGTGATGGCTGTCTTGCGGACGGTGGTCCAACTCTTTCTGGTCGGCTATGTCTTGAAGTTTATCTTTCAAGTGTCCAATGGCTGGTTGAGCTTGGTCATGGTCCTAGTCATTCTCTACAATGCTAGTCGTCAGGCCAATAAGCGTAACCCTGTCGCCAACAAGTCCTTCTGGCATCCATTTTTTGCGCTTCTGATTTCCACTGGATTGACCTTGAGCATTTTGATTTGGGCGGGGGCTATTAAGTTCATTCCCTCGCAGGTCATTCCTATTTCTGGTATGCTAGCTAGCAATGCCATGTCGGCCATTGGTCTGTCCTATCGAGCCATGTACCGTCTCTTTACGGATAATCGTCAGCGGGTCTTGGAGAAATTGAGTTTGGGCGCGTCTGCCAAATTGGCTTCGCAGGACATTTTGCGCGAAAGTATCAAAACGGGAATGCAACCGACCATTGACTCAGCCAAGACAGTTGGTCTGGTCAGCCTGCCCGGCATGATGTCTGGTCTGATTTTTGCAGGTGTTGACCCTGTAGCTGCCATTCGTTACCAGATTATGGTCATGTTCATGCTCCTGTCGGCTACCAGTCTGGCCTCTGTTATCGCATCATACGCAGCCTACAAGTCTTATTTTACGGACAAGACGCAATTGGAATTTGAATAAGAATAAACTGATCTTGGAAAAGGTCAGTTTTTTTTATATCTGCATGATAAATTATGATAAAATAGACTTACATTTACATTGCAAAGGAGACAGTATGACAATCAATTTTAGAGCAGAAGTAGACAAACGCAAGGATGAATTCATGGCGGATTTATTCGACCTCTTGCGCATCAATTCGGAGCGCGACGATAGCCAAGCGGATGCCCAACACCCATTCGGACCGGGTCCTGTCCGTGCCTTGGATAAATTTCTAGAAATTGCTGAGCGTGACGGCTATCCGACCAAAAATGTTGACAATTATGCTGGACATTTTGAGTTCGGTGAAGGCGATGAGGTGCTTGGTATCTTCGGGCATTTGGATGTAGTTCCTGCTGGTAGTGGCTGGAATACAGACCCCTACGAGCCACAAATCATCGATGGGAAGCTCTTTGCGCGCGGTTCGTCAGACGACAAGGGGCCGACTATGGCTTGCTACTACGGTTTGAAAATCATCAAAGAATTGGGCTTGCCAATCTCTAAGAAAGTCCGCTTTATCGTAGGTACCGACGAAGAGTCGGGCTGGGCGGACATGGATTATTACTTCGCAAACGTTGGTCTCCCTCTGCCAGATTTCGGATTTTCTCCTGATGCCGAGTTCCCGATTATCAACGGTGAAAAGGGCAACATCACAGCTTATTTGCATTTTGCTGGGGAAAATAGCGGAGCTGCTCAGTTGCATAGCTTTACAGGCGGTCTTCGTGAGAACATGGTGCCTGAGTCCGCGACAGCAGTCATCTCTGGTCAGTTAGATAGTCTTGAGGATAAATTGGCAGCCTTCTCAGCGGAATACGGCGTGTCAGCTAGCGCGGATAATCTGTCTGACGGTCGTGTCCAAGTGACCGTCATCGGAAAATCAGCCCACGGTGCCCACCCAGAAAATGGGGTCAATGGGGCGACCTACTTGGCTAAATTCCTCAACCAGTTTGCCTTTGAAGGTGCAGCCAAGGCTTATTTGGAACTTGCCGGAGAAACTCTATTTGAGGACCACGATGCGAAAAAATTAGGCGTAGCTATCTACGACCAGCAAATGGGTGCCCTGTCCATGAACGCTGGTGTCTTCAAGTTTGATGCAGGCGCAGTAGACAACACCATTGCCCTCAATTTCCGCTATCCAAAAAACACCAGTCCTGAAGTCATCAAGGCTGGCTTGGAGAAATTTGAGGTAGAAAGTGTCAGCCTGTCAGCCCACGGTCACACACCGCATTATTGCCCGATTGACGACCCAATGGTAGCCATTCTCCTGTCTGTTTATGAGAAACACACAGGACTGAAAGGTCACGAGCAAGTCATCGGTGGCGGAACCTTTGGTCGCCTGCTAGAGCGTGGCGTTGCCTATGGAGCTATGTTCCCAGGCTACACAGATACCATGCACCAGGCCAATGAATTTGCGGATGTAGAAGACCTCTACCGCGCCGCGGCAATTTACGCAGAGGCCATTTACGAGTTGATTAAATAAGAGATGAAAAGACGGGATTTCCGTCTTTTTAAGGAGACACAATATGCGGCTATCCTCCATTCGTCGGGCTATTATGTCTGACCCTGCCAATCAAGTTTTTACACGTCAAGGGATTGAACCGCTCTTTCAGGCGCCTGAGACTGCTCGCATTCTGATTATCGGGCAGGCGCCGGGTTTGAAAACACAAGAAAAAGGTCGACTTTTTGATGATGCTAGTGGCGATAATCTTCGGAATTGGTTGGGGGTAGACCGAGAAACCTTTTATGACTCAGGTCTGTTTGCCATTCTTCCTATGGATTTTTATTATCCTGGTAAGGGTAAGTCAGGTGACTTGCCACCGCGCAAGGACTTCGCTGACAAGTGGCATCCGCTCATCTTGCAACATTTGCCTCATATTGATCTGACGCTTTTAATTGGGAGCTATGCTCAGGAAGCTATTTTGGGGAAATCCCAGAGGAACTTGAGCGAAAGAGTCCGACATTTTGAGGATTATTTGCCCAGTTATTTTCCTCTGCCCCATCCTTCTCCTAGAAATAATATCTGGAAGGCCAAGCATCCCTGGTTCAAGGAACGTGTCTTACCCAGATTGCAGAGGGACATAAAAAATATTGTTCAACAGTGCACAATATGATATAATTGTATATAGAAAATAGATGATTTCTTGTCTTTTTGTGCCGAAGGAGGTGTTGAGATGAGAAAGTATGTGGTATGGCTAGGCGGAATCTTGGTCAGTCTCCTAGTTTTGCTGGCCTTATTTCCGCCAATTGTTAGAGCGGCCCAGTTGCCAGATCGGCCGCTGGATACGACGGTAGTAGACCAACAAGGCTACCTATCAGCTGATACGATCGCCAGTATTGACCAAAAGAATCAAGAATGGGAGCGAACCGGTCAAAAATTGCAGGTGGGGGTCTATGTTACGGACCATCTGAATGATGACTTAGAAAGTTTTTCCAATGAGCTCTTTCGTCACTGGCAGGTGGGATTTTCTGGGACGGATAACGGGATTTTGCTGGTCATTGCCATAGATGACAGGCAGTTTCGGATAGAGACCTCGGACAATGCAGCCACCGTCATCAGGGATATAGAGGCCAAAGATATTTTAGATTCCTCCAGGGAGTTTTTCCGCCAGGAGGACTATGATGCTGGTGTCACCTACATTGTCAATTCCATCGGCGACCGCTTTTACGGGACAGACCTGGGAGCCCAGCAGCTGGCTAGCTTAGAAAGTCAAGAAACTTATAGTGACGATGATGTCGGTTCATTTTTCTTCCTCATTATTGTTCTGGTTATTATTTTTATCATTATTGATAAGTCCAGTCGTGGTGGCCGCGGAGGCGGTCCAGGTAGCCTACTTTGGATGTGGGTCGACGATTATCATTACCATCATCACCATCATTCTGACCATTCCTCATCTAGCTTTGGCGGCGGAGGTGGTTGGTCCGGTGGTGGAGGCGGCGGAGGCGGCGCCTCATCTGGTTGGTAAGAAAAGAAAGGAAATAGTATGAATAAAAAATGGTTAACCTTCCTCATCCCCCTAGTAGCTTTGCTTTTTTTGGGAATAGGAGCAATCGGTCAGTACAATGGTCTGGTGGACAGCCACGCCGAAGTGGAGAACGCCCAGGCCAATGTCCAGACCCAGCTCCAGCGACGTTATGATCTGATTCCCAACGTTGTATCGGCCGTCAAGGGGGCCATGGAGCATGAGAAAGATATTTTTACAGCTATCGCGGATGCGCGTGCCAAGATTGGTTCCAGCCAGCAAGGTTCCGCAGAGTACAATCAGGCTCAGACTCAGCTAGATTCAGCAGTTTCTCGCCTTTTGGTAGTGGCGGAAAATTATCCACAAATCACAGCCAACCAGCAGGTATCGGACTTAATTACCGAGCTTGAAGGTACAGAAAATCGGATTTTAGTGGCCCGCAAGGATTATAATACGGTGGCAACAGCCTACAATAAAAAAATCAGGAAGTTCCCGACTTCTATCTACGCCAATCTTTTTGGCTATGAGAAAGTAGACCTCTTCCAAGCGACTAACGATGCTGCAACAACAGTACCAAGCGTTGATTTACAAGATAAAGAATAGAAGTGAAAAGGAACTCGAGCGAGTTCCTTTTTCTTAGGGGGTAAGCCAGACACCAGCTACATATTCAGATGGCAGGCTTGTCTGCTTGAGAATTTCAGAATGTTTGAAATTATAAATGATGACTTGATTATCCTTTGTGAACAGTAATCGTTCTTGATCCAACAGTTGAATATGTTTGATTGGGCTGTCGCTATCAGATAAGTTAGGAAAGGCATGGTAGTTCTCTTCTTGAGTTTCTAAGTTATAGAGGGTGAAATGAGGATATTTGCTAATATAACTATCATGTTCAATCAATAGGAGATGCTTGTCTCCCAGATTGTGAATGGTAGAGGGATGCGGATGAGAGAGCTGGATTTTCCCGATTTCTTTTGTTTTAGGATCGAAGGTCTGCACATCATAAGAGGTTTCCTGTTGCCCATCACCATGATAATAGGTCAAAATCGGGTGATAGACAAGACCATTTTTCAGGATGCCTTGGTGGACTTGATGACTAAGTGGTACCTCAATCTCGTCTACAATTTTCTCTGATTTCTTGTCAAAAATCAGATAGTAAGCACGGGTTTCTTCAGGTTTATCAATTACATACCTGTGACCGTACAGAACAAGCAAATCGCCAGAATCGGTCATGATGCTAGGCAGGGTAGAAAAATCTTCAGGCAGAGTAAGTTGTCCAGCCTCTTTGCCACTCGTATCAAACCAAGTCAGGTGCCTACCAGCCATATAGAGATGGTGCTCGTCGCTCCCTGCAATGTAATCATGAAACTTGGTGGCTTTCTGGGAAATCGTACCTGTTTGAAAATCCAGCGAAGTGACATTTTCTGCGTAGGATTTTGGGGCGCTGCTTGAGAGCATCAGATAACGATTTTGGAGCTTGTGGCTATTTCCGAGAGGGAAATCAATGCCTCCCATCTCTTGTCGATTCAAGAGCTTGAGGTTATTTCCTTCTAGTTGATAGGCCTCAATCTGATTAGGATAAATAATATACATTGAAGCTGAATCTTGGAGTTCAAACTTGGTATGACCAGAGGTTAATAGTTTCCAGCTGATGACACCTAGCACAAGGAGAAAAACGGTAGATAACAGAATGATAATTTTTTTCATGACCAGCCCTCATTTATGACATTATTATAACAAATATTTTGTAAAAAAACAATCAAAACAAAAATGAAAAAGTAAGAATAAAAAAGAAAAATCCATGTAAATAATTTGCATTACATAGATAGGAATTCCTTGCTTATTTGCCTGAATAAATGCCACTAGACTGCTGTTTAGTCAAGCATTTTTCTAGATGAGTGTTGTGAAAGTGCCCATGGAAGCCTTTCAGCTCTTCAGTAAGCACGATCTCCACACCTAAATTTTCTTACTTTCCTAGACAGAATTGACTAAAGAGTTGGGTTATGAGTTCATCTGGAGCTGCATCGCCTGTGATTTCTCCCAAAATCTGCCAACAGCGAGTCAGGTCAACCTGTAACAAGTCTACTGGCATGCCCATTTCCAGTCCGTCATTGACAGCTTGCAGGCTTTGGACGGCTTGTTCAATCAGGGAAATGTGGCGAGAATTGGAGAGGTAGGTGGCATCTTGCTCTACCAGACCAGCATTTTCAAAGAAGAGCTGGTTGATTTTTTCTTCAATCTGGTCGATGTTCTGGTTTTTTAAGACGGAAATGCGGATGACCTCCTCAGGCAGTTGGTCTGCTTCAATCTGCTCTTCCAGGTCGGTCTTGTTGAGCAGGACAATGCGGTTGGCCATGTCTGAAATGGCTAGGAGATTGCGGTCTTGCTCGGTCAGGGGTTCAGATGCGTTGAGGACTAGAAGGATGAGGTCGGCCTCCTCAAGGGCTTTTTTAGACCGTTCCACGCCGATTTTTTCAACGATGTCGTCTGTTTCACGGATACCTGCTGTATCAATCAGCTTGAGGGGGACGCCTTTGATGTTTACGTATTCTTCGATAACGTCGCGGGTTGTTCCTGCGATGTCTGTAACGATGGCTTTTTCCTCACGGAGGAGGTTATTGAGCAGGCTGGATTTTCCCACATTGGGACGACCGATAATGGCAGTTGCGATGCCTTCACGCAGGATTTTTCCACGGCGGGCAGTGCGGAGGAGATTTTCTAGAAGAGCTTGGAACTGGAGGGTTTTCTCGCGGACCAGCTCTGTCGTCGCCTCCTCAACGTCGTCGTACTCAGGGTAGTCGATGTTGACCTCGATCTGTGCCAGTGTGTTGAGAATCTCTTGGCGCGTGTCGTTGATGAGCTGGGAGAGGGAGCCGTCAAGCTGGCGGACGGCATTGTGCATGGCCTTGTCAGTCTTGGCACGGATGACATCCATGACAGCTTCGGCCTGGGTCAAATCCACACGGCCGTTGAGAAAGGCCCGCTTGGTAAACTCGCCTGGCTCAGCCATTCGAGCCCCTTGGCGAATCAGGAGCTGGAGGATTTCGTTGGTAACGGCGATGCCTCCGTGGGTATTAATCTCGATGACATCTTCGCGCGTGAAGGTCTTTGGGGAACGCATGACACCCAGCATGACCTCGTCCAGCACTTGACCCGTCGCAGGATCGATAATGTGGCCGTAATTGAGGCTGTGGCTGGGTACGGTCGCTAAGTCCTTGCCCTTGAAAACCTTGCTGGCAATGGCAAAAGCATCCGTCCCAGACAGGCGGACAATCCCAATGGCCCCCTCACCGAGTGGTGTGGAAATAGCGGTAATGGTGTCGAATTCTTTGGTGATCATAATTTTTACTTTCTAAGAAATTGTATTCACAAGTAAGGTGAACTTATATAAAAGTGCCAAGCTCTGAATGCAGCTTCTAACATTTCCTATGTATCAGTTTATCATGGAAAGTAAAAAATCGCATGAAATTGGAACGTCTATCGGATTTCTAGTATAACATAAAATAGACAATGGCGATATACTGCAGGGCTGAGGCTAGGAGAATAAACAAGTGCCAAATCATGTGAAAATAGGGTCGTTTCTTGGCATAAAAGAGAGCACCGATTGAATAAGACAATCCCCCTGCCAACATGAGGAGCCCGAAAGTCAGATTGGTCTGTTGGAAAATGGCCGGCAGGATAAAAATGATGAGCCAGCCCATAATCAGATAGAGTGCCAAACTAAATTTTTCATTGATTTCTTTGGCAAATATTTTGTAGAGAATGCCGAAAATCGTAATGCCCCACTGCAAGCTGATAATCAGATAGCCCAACCAACCACCGACTAAGGAGAGAGCAACAGGTGTATAGCTGCCCGCAATGGCGATGTAAATCATACTATGGTCAATCATCCGCAAAACATACTTATGGACCGAAGTATAGGGCATGGAATGATAGATAGAAGAAGAGAGGAACATCAGAAACAGACTGCTGACAAAAATGGACATTCCAACCACAGCAGTGATATTGTAATCCTTAAAGGCATGCACAGCGGTAATGGGCAGTAGAGCCAGCATCAGAAGGGCACCAATAGCATGCGTGACGCTGTTAGCGACTTCTTCGCCGAATGTTAGGGGAATACTGAGTTTCATTTTGTAATCCATGACTAGCCTCTTTCTAATTCTAAAGCCAGCTGATGCGTCTTGCGGTAGAGTTTCAAGGTCTGGCAAGCATAACGAATGATTTCAGGAGCTGTCTCCATCTTATTTTCATTCATACAATCCACAAAATAATTGTAGAGCCTATCTGAAGAGTAGTGGGACTGTAGGATATTCAGGGTCTGGCTGATTTCTTGGATGGAAAATACATTCTTCAAACAAGTCAGCGCAATCAGTCGAGCCAATTGGTGTTTCTGGTATTTCTTTTTGATAGGCTTTTCCAAATGCTTGTGTTTGACATAATTGTTCACCATAGATGCAGTCAGCCCCTTGTCCTCCTTAGACGGTGAAAACTGCGTAGCCTGATGGACATAGAGCAAGACCTGATCTAGATACAAATCAATCTCTGGCAAGTCTTCCCAATAGGGCAATTGATGATAGCTTTCGTTTTTGTTTAATCTAGTATACATAACTAGATTATATAATCATGAAAATAATTTGTCAATTGAAAAGATAAAAATTCCTCCAGAACCATCTAGTCTGGAGGGATAATCTAGTTTAAGATAGCGTTAGGTCGCACCATTTTATAGAGAGAATAGGCACCGTCTAAGTTCTTTACATCGAAACCATGTTGTTTTAGCAAACGTTCAGCAATATAAGAACGGAGACCGCTATGACAGCTGACGATGTAGCGCTCATTTTTATCTAATTCATTCATTCGGTCACGGAGTTGATCGAGTGGAATATGTATATAATCTTTAAAATGACCTTTTCGCACTTCATTATGATTCCGGACATCCAATAAAATAGTACCATTTTCCAACTCTAGCTCCAATTGATGCCACTGGATATTCTCACTCAATCCTTCTGCGATATTGAGGGCTGCGTAGCCAATCATGTTGACCGGATCTTTAGCCGAGCCAAATGGAGGTGCGTAGGTCAACTCAAGTTCTGGTAAATCAAAAATTGTCAAACCAGCCTTAATAGCTGTCGCAATTACATCAATGCGTTTATCAACCCCTTTTTGGCCAACAGCCTGCGCCCCATAAATTTTGCCATCAACTGGTGAAAAAATCAACTTGAGGACAATATCGGTTGCACCCGGATAGTAACCGGCATGATCCTTGCCTGTTGTATGTACGACCGCATGGTTAAATCCAAGCGTCTGAACCGTCCGTTCGTTTAGACCGGTGGTGGCTGCGACTAGGTCAAATACTTTAACGATGGCTGTCCCGATAGACCCTTTATTGATACGTTTTAAACCAGCAATGACATCAGCAACCTGTCTACCTTGTCGATTGGCAGGAGAGGCTAGAGAAATCAAAGCGTCTTGCCCGGTTATCTCTTGCTTAACCACGATAGCATCACCTACCGCATAAATATTTGGTAGATTGGTCTGATAATTTTCATCAACCAAAATACCACCGCGAAGTCCCACTGCGATTCCTGCATCAGCAGCTAATGTTGAATCTGGCTGTACCCCGACAGATAAGATTGTCAAGTCAGAAGAAATTGTTTCCCCATTTGCTAAAGATAATACTTGTCCATTGTGGCTGAAACCTGTCACAGACTGACCCGTGAGGACACGAATTCCTTTCGATATTAGTTCAGCCTCAATAAAGCTAGCCATTTCTTCATCCAAAGGCGGCAAGACATGAGGAGCTTGTTCAATCAATGTGACGTCCAGTCCCTTGAGTGCCAAATTTTCAGCCATTTCCAAACCAATAAAACCAGCACCGATGACAACTGCTTTCCCATTTTCTACTTTCTTCAGTTGTGTCATGATTTTTTCCAAATCAGGTACATTTCGCAAAGTAAACAAATTGGTTGCATTTTCTATACCCTCTAGGGTAGGAATAAAGGGCTTTGCCCCTGGCGATACAATCAATTTATCATAAGTTTCTTCGACCTGCCCATTTGGAGTTTGGACAGTGACAGTTTGTTTGTCAGGGTGGATGTTAATGACTTCGTGAAAAGGCCGAACATCCAGATTAAATCGCTCTTGTAAACTTTCTGGTGTTTGGAGTAATAGACTGCTTTGATCTGCAATTTCTCCAGAAACGTGATAGGGAAGTCCGCAATTAGCAAAGGAGACGTATGGACCTTTTTCAAATACGATAATTTCGGCACCCTCCATCAGACGACGGAGACGAGTAGCAGCGGACATTCCTCCCGCAACACCACCAATAATTAGAATTTTCATTTATTGAACTCCTTTGATAGGACCGTTCCAGGCATTCATTCCGCCACGAACATTCAGTGCATGGTATCCACTACTAGTCAAATACTCAGTAGCTCGTTGACTGCGCATGCCTGATTGACAAATGACGAGATACTGTTTCGTTTTATCGCCTTTGAAGTTTTCGAGTTGACTCAGTGGGCTATTGATTGCTTGTGCAATATGTCCAGAATTAAATTCATTGACTTCTCTGACATCCAATAATATAGTATTGGGTTCTTGTAAGGCTTGTGGCAGTTCTGCCACAGTAAGACTCTCAGAAGATGAAAAGATTCCTGATAAGATTTGTTTAAGCATGTGTCCTCCTCTTATATACCCTATAGGGTATTTTAAATATAACAAAGATGAGGATAACTTGTCAAGTTTTTGAATTGACTTTTTTACAAACAATCGGTACCATATAGAATATGAAGACAGATAAAAAAGATATGATGAATCGATTAAAACGCGCAGAAGGTCAACTTCGCGGTATTCAAAAAATGGTTGAAGAAGAACAAGAATGTATAGATATTGTAACGCAGCTTAGTGCAGTCCGATCCAGTATTAATAGCATGATGGGAATTGCCATTGCACAAAAAGTTCAATCCTGTATTGAACATCCTTCTGATGACCCAGAGGAGCAAGAGAGACGATTGCAAGAGTCAATCAAATTAATTATTAAAAAATAGGAACAATAGAATAATCTAACAATATTTCAGAGAATTTCTTAAGAATTTGTTAGTCTTAGAATAAAAAAGTTTCAAAATTTTCTATGAATTTCTTCGGAGATTTATTTTTTTTACGAACAAATCAGGTAGAGAGGTAATTAATATGAATAATTTTGATATTTTTAAGTTGAAAAAGGCTGGTCTGACCAATCTCAATATTCACAAAATCTTGGTTTACCAAGAGAAGTACGATAAAAAGCTATCCTTGCGCAACATGGCTGTCGTCTCTGAATGCAAAAATCCCATTCTCTTTATGGAAAATTATAAAAATTTGGACATCAAGGCCTGCCGTGAGGAGTTTAATCGCTTTCCATCCTTTTCGATTTTGGATGACATTTATCCCTTGGCCCTCAAGGAAATTTACAATCCACCAGTCTTGCTCTTTTACCAAGGAGACCTTGACTTGCTAGATAAACCAAAGTTGGGCGTGGTTGGTACGCGAAATGCCAGTAAAAACGGCATCCAGTCAGTCCAGAAGATTATTAAGGAACTTCAGAATCGCTATGTCATTGTCAGCGGCCTGGCGCGAGGAATTGACACGGCGGCCCATATCGCCAGCCTAAAAAATGGTGGACAGACCATTGCGGTCATCGGTACAGGCTTGGATGTGCAGTATCCCAAGGAAAATAAAGATTTGCAGTCCTATATAGGCAAGCATCATCTGGTCTTAACAGAGTACGGGCCTGGTGAACAGCCGCTCAAGTTTCATTTCCCAGAGCGTAATAGGATTATCGCTGGTTTGGTCGGCGGACTGGTGGTCTGCGAGGCAAAAATGCGGTCGGGTAGCCTGATTACTTGTGAGCGTGCCCTGGAAGAAGGGCGGGAAATATTTGCCATTCCAGGCTCCATTTTAGACGGAAAATCTGACGGATGTCATCATTTGATTCAAGAGGGCGCAAAGTGCGTCACATCGGGCTTGGACATCATTTCTGACTATCAATTTTAAAATAAGTTCGCACATTGTCAAGTCAAGTGCAACAAGTTCATTGATAACTAGAGATCCAGAGGTTAAGCTGTCTGGGCTAGCCCAA